>DNJW01000440.1 GCA_003488965.1 Lachnospiraceae bacterium
TATGGATTTGCGCAATAAAGCCGCACAGAAATGAGGTATAAAAATGAAAAACTTTGGGAAATGGGTAGTGAAATTCAGGATTCCGATTTTAATCATCAGTTTTCTTCTGCTGATACCGTCCTTTTTCGGGTATATAGGAACGAGGGTAAATTATGATATCCTATCCTATCTGCCGAAGGATATTGAAACGATGGTAGGGCAGGATATTCTGGTAGACGAATTCGGCACAGGGGCATTTTCCATGTTTATTACAGAGGGAATGCAGCCGAAGGAGGTAGCAGAACTGAAAGAAAAAATCGAAGGAGTAGACCATGTGGAAAAGGTTATCTGGTACGATACGGCAATGGATATTTCCGTTCCGATGGAACTGATGCCGGACGAATTGTATGATGCTTTCAACAGCGGGGAGTGTACGATGATGATTATCATTTTTAATGAAACCACATCGGCAGATTCTACGATGGAAGCGATAGAGGAAATCAGAGGAATTGCGGATAAAAGCTGTTTTTTAAGCGGAATGTCTGCTGTGGTAACGGATACAAAAAATTTGTCGGAAAGGGAAGCGCCGATTTATGTATTTATTGCAGTGCTGTTAACTTGTATTATTTTATCGCTGGCGATGGATTCCTATCTGGTATCATTTATTTTTCTTCTTAGCATAGGGATGGCAATTGTTTATAATCTTGGAAGCAACATTGTTTTTGGGGAGATATCATATATAACGAAAGCGCTGAGCGCGGTACTGCAGCTGGGAGTAACAATGGATTATTCTATTTTCCTCTGGCATAGTTACCAGGAACAGCGAAGAACGTACGAGAACAAGAAAGAAGCGATGGCGGCAGCTATCGGTGAAACCCTTTCATCAGTGGTAGGAAGTTCCATTACAACGGTGGCCGGCTTTATCGCCCTATGCTTTATGAGCTTTACTCTCGGTATGGATTTGGGGCTGGTAATGGCAAAGGGGGTTGTCTTTGGGGTTGCGGCATGCGTGACCATCCTGCCTTCCCTTATCCTTGCGCTGGATAAACCGCTGGAAAAGACAAAACATAAGGCATTGATTCCGGATATGGACCGTATCGGCGGATTTGTAACGGGGCATTTTACGGTTTTTGCAGTTCTTTTCCTTATTACTCTTATTCCTGCTTTATATGGCTATAGGAATGCCAGGGTATATTATAATCTGGACGAAACCCTGCCGAAGGATTTACAGAGTATTATAGCCAATGAAAAGCTGGAAAAGGAATTTGATATGAATGCAACCCATATGCTGCTGGTCAGCGCGGACTTGTCCTCAAAGGATGTTAAACATATGAGCGAGGAGATGAAGGAAGTGCCGGGTGTCAGCTGGGTATTGGGATTAAATGCCGTAAAAGGGGCGGCCCTGCCGGACGAGATGGTACCGGATGAATTGCGGGAGGCCTTATCTAATGAGAACTGGCAGCTGCTGCTGATAGGTTCCAAATATAAGGTGGCATCGGAGGAAGTCAATAATCAATGCGATACGTTGGAACGGATATGCAAATCTTATGACCCGAAGGGGATGCTGGTAGGGGAGGCTCCTTGTACCAAGGATTTGATACGCATTACGGATAAGGATTTTAAGACTGTGAGCGTGGTGTCTATCGGGGTTATTTTTCTTATTATAATGTTTGTCTTTAAGTCTGTTTCTCTGCCGGTAATCCTGGTGGCAGTAATTGAAGGGGCGATTTTTGTAAATATGGGAATCCCGTTTTATACGGGCACACCGATTCCTTTTATTGCTTCTGTGGTTATAGGAACAATACAGCTTGGCGCCACAGTGGACTATGCTATTTTGATGACAACCAGATACCGGAGAGAAAGAACGGCAGGGGCCGGAAAAAGGGAGGCAGTGACGATTGCCTGTCAGACCAGTGCAAAATCCATTGTGGTCAGCGCGCTTACATTTTTTGCAGCTACCTTTGGCGTAGGGCTGTATTCCAATATCGATATGATTAGTTCCCTCTGCACACTGATGGCGAGGGGGGCCATCATAAGTATGATAAGCGTTATTTTTATTCTGCCGTCTATGTTTATGATATTTGACAGACTGATTATGGTAAGCACATGGAAGGAAAAAATAAAGGAAAAGAAAGAAAAGAGAACAAGAAAAATAGAAGGAGGAGTCGTATTATGATGAAAATAAGGAAGGGCAAGGAACATTTACGAAAGGGAAAGAAATGGCATAAGGCGGTAAGTCCGCTTCTTTGCGCAACGATGACAGTATCACTGATGGCTTGCGGAAGCAGCGGGGAAGATACTGTCAATGCAAGCGTATCAGGGAGCGAAGAGGAAGTATTGGAGCAGGTGTTGAACGGGCAGGTAAAGTCCCACAGCAGCGAAGACGGAAAGGAGGAAACTGTTTATGTGCTGGCAGATGCCAAAGGCAGCGTCAACAGAGTCATTGTCAGCAATTGGGTGAAAAACGGGGAAGGCAGCAGTACCCTGGAAGATGTGAGCAGTTTGAAGGATATAGAAAATGTGAAGGGATACGAGGGATATACGGCAGGCGATGACGGGAGCTTAATATGGGATGCCCAAGGAGCGGATATTTACTATCAAGGCACCACGGATAAGGAACTGCCGGTGGACGTAAAGCTGTCCTATACGCTGGACGGCAAGGAAATAACGCCGGAGGAACTGGCTGGAAAGAGCGGAAAGGTGACAATCCGTTTTGATTATGAGAACAAACAGACCAAGACCGTGGAAATTAATGGTAAAGAAGAAGAAATTTATATCCCGTTTGCCATGATTTCAGGTATGGTGCTTCCGTCCGATACTTTTTCGAATATAGAAGTGACCAATGCCAAACTGATATCGGAAGGCGACAATCAGCTGGTAGTAGGGGTGGCTTTTCCGGGATTAAAGGACAGTCTGAATCTGGATGAGTTAAAAGAAGAAATAGAGGATGAGGAAAAAAGGGAGGAGCTGGAAGAACTGAATATACCGGACTATATTGAGGTGTCTGCGGATGCGGAGGACTTCCAGCTGAATATGACGATGACCATGGCGATGAGCGATGTTTTGTCCGATATCAGCCTGACGGATTCCATTGACCTGGATGATGTGAATGAATCCATGGATGATTTGGAAGAGGCATCCAAGGAACTGATAGACGGAACTACAGAATTAAAGGACGGGACTGCGGAATTAAGAGACGGTGCCGTGGAGTTAAAGGACGGGACTGTGGAGTTAAAGGACGGAACCGTGGAACTGAAGGACGGAACTGCGGAGTTAAAGGACGGAACCGTGGAACTGAAGGACGGAACTGCGGAATTGAGGGACGGGACCGTGGAATTGAAGAACGGAACTGCGGAGTTAAAGGATGGAGCTTCGGAGTTAAAAGGAGGAACAGGGGAATTAAAGAGCGGGGCTTCCGGTTTAAAGGACGGAACCGATAAGCTGGCAGGCGGAAGCGGCGAACTGAAAGCCGGAGCGGATACGTTAAAGGCCGGTACTCAGGAACTGAATGAAAAATCGGGAGAATTGGCAGACGGCGCCGAAAAACTGGATGGCGGTGCCGGGCAGCTGACCGCGGGAAGCCGGGCACTGGCAGAGGGAACAAAGACGCTGGCGGCAGGAAGTGTAGCATTGGATGCAGGCGCTGCCCAGATTCAGCAAGGTCTGGCTTCGGTAGATACGGCAATCGGGACGATGGTGACGGCATGCCAAGGAACCAGTGGAAGTATGGGTCTTGTTAACGGCTGTCAGTCTTTAACGGAAGGAATTGCCGGTATGGAGACGCTGCTGAATACTTATTTTGAAATGTACGAGGCAGATATTAATGGTAAAATAGCCGCATTGCAGCAGATGGCAGCGGATGCAGAAGCAAAGGAGGCACAGGCGCAGGCAGGCTTGGAGCAGGCGCTGAGAAAGCAGCAGGAAAAGGAAGCGGCGTTGGCAGCGGCTTGCATACCGGAAACCCAAACAGTGGAGGTAGAGGTAGAGGCTGAGGGAAAAATGGCCCAGACTACTGTCAGCGGTTCGGTAACGGGATACAGCTTAGAGCCGGTAACGGCAACTGCGGAAGTACCGGTAGAGAGTGTATCGGCGGAGAAAGTAGAGCAGGCAGCAATGGCATATCGCAGCGCCGGGGAAGAAGTGGCTGCATATCAGGCAGAGATTGCATCCGCGCAGGCACAAGCTCAGACGGCACAGCAGATAATTGAACAATATACAAAGGATTATATGCAATCCGGGCAGTTCGGAAGTAATCTTCAGGAGGCGTCCCAGGCAGGCTATATCAGATATTTAAAAGAAGTAGCCGCAAATTTATCCGCAGGAGCGCAGACCATTCAGACCGGAGTAAATTCTTTGTATCAGGGATTGCTTCTTTTGAATGATGCCCAGGCAGGAGTTCCGGCATTGGCGGCAGGAGCAACGGAATTGAAGGCGGGAACGGCTGCGGCAGTGAAAGGAACAGAAGAGCTGCAGAAGGGAGCGGCTGTTCTTGACAGCGGAGCCATTGCGTTGAAGGAAGGAACAGAGGAATTGACGGCAGGGACGGGGAAACTGACAGAGGGAACGGCAAAATTGCAGGATGGAGCGGCGGCTTTGCAGAGTGGAGCCGTTCAGCTGGATAGTGGCGTAAAAGAACTGGATGGCGGAGCCGGGAAGCTGCAGGACGGAGCTGCGAAACTGGACGACGGAGCCGGGAAGCTGCAGGACGGAGCTGCGAAGCTGGACGACGGAGCCGGGAAATTAAAAGACGGAGCCGTAGAGCTGGACGAT
>DNJW01000395.1 GCA_003488965.1 Lachnospiraceae bacterium
GTTTGCCCTGCTCTACTGGGTAGGTATGGCGAGAATGGTGCGAAGCCAGATATTGACATTAAAAGAAAGCGAATATGTTACGGCGGCGAGAGCTCTGGGCGTCGGAAACGGCAAGATCATCAAAAAGCATCTTCTGACAAACTGTATCGGTACACTGATCGTGACTACGACTCTGCAGATTCCGTCCTCGATTTTTACGGAGAGCTTTCTGAGCTTCCTCGGCATGGGCGTTGCGGTGCCGCTTCCGTCTCTGGGTTCCCTGGCATCCGACGCGATCAACGGTATGGGTACTTACCCGCATCTGTTGTTCATTCCGGCGATTCTGATCAGTCTGATCATTCTGAGCTTTAACCTGTTTGGTGACGGCCTGCGGGATGCATTCGATCCAAAACTTAAGAATTAATCTGGGAGGAGAACGAAAATGGCAGAGTATCTTGTTGATATAAAAAATGAACGGCTTTCCTTTTTCACTCCTGCGGGAGAAGTGAAGGCATTAAACGATGTATCCATTCACTTAAGGGAAGGGGAAGTACTGGGAATCGTAGGCGAAAGCGGTTCCGGCAAGTCGGTTACAGCCTACAGCCTTATGGGGCTTACCGCTTATCCCGGCAGGCTGATTGGCGGCAGTCTTGAATTTAACGGCCATCAGATTGACCAGATGACGGACAAGGAAATGAGGAAAATCCGGGGAAATGAAATATCCATTATTTTCCAGGACCCCATGACCAGCTTAAATCCGGTCTATACCATTGGAAACCAGATTATGGAAGCGGTTCTGCTTCACACGGATAAAAAGAAAGCCGAGGCAAGGGAGAGGGCGAAGGAACTCCTTGAGCTGGTAGGCATCAATGAGCCGGAAAAGAGATTAAAGCAGTATCCTCACGAGCTTTCCGGCGGTATGCGGCAGCGTGTCATGATTGCCATGGCTCTTGCCTGCGAGCCGAAGCTCCTCATTGCGGATGAGCCTACGACGGCGCTCGACGTGACGATTCAGGCGCAGATTTTAGAGCTGATGATGGAGCTTAAGGATAAGCTGGGCATGGCGATTATCATGATTACCCACGACCTCGGCGTGGTGGCCAGCATGTGCGAGAGGATTGCGGTAATGTATGCGGGAAAGGTTGTGGAATATGGTACGGCGGACGATATTTTTTACAATCCGAAGCATCAGTATACGAAAGGGCTTATCCGCAGCATACCCCGGCTGGATACAAAGGAGCATGAACGTCTGGTACCTATTGAAGGAACGCCGGTGGATATGCTGAATCCCCCGAAGGGATGTCCTTTTGCTCCCCGCTGTGATAAATGTATGAAGATATGCCTTAGGGAAATGCCGCCAGTAACTACGTTCAGTGATTCTCATTATACCCAATGCTGGCTGAACCAGAAGGAAGAGATGGAAGGAGGAGCGGCAGATGAGTGACAGGTTAGTACAGGTAGAACATTTACGCCAATACTTCCCGGCCGGCGGATATGGAAAGAGGAAAAAGTTTATACAGGCAGTAGATGATGTTTCGTTTTATATAGATAAAGGGGAGACCCTTGGGCTGGTAGGGGAATCCGGCTGCGGGAAAACGACCACAGGCCGTTCTCTTTTAAGATTATACGAACCTACCGGAGGAAAGTTTACTTATGACGGAAAGGTAATCTTCGATGTGGAAAATAAGGTTTCGGTAGATATGCTGCCGTACCGTAAAAGGATGCAGATTGTATTTCAGGATCCGTATGCCAGCCTGGACCCGCGTATGACAGTGGGAGATATTGTAGGCGAGGCGATAGATGTCCATAAACTGGCTGCAAATAAGCAGGAGCGTTATGACATTATTATTGAAATGCTCAGAAGAGTAGGATTAAATTCGGAGCATGCCAACAGATATCCCCATGAATTTTCGGGAGGACAGAGACAGAGGGTAGGCATTGCAAGAGCATTGGCGGTTAATCCTGAGTTCATTGTATGCGACGAGCCGATTTCGGCGCTGGATGTTTCCATTCAGGCCCAGGTAATTAATATGTTTGAGGATTTGCAGGCGGATATGGGGCTGACTTATCTCTTTATCGCCCATGATTTGTCTGTGGTAAAGCATATATCAAACCGGATAGGCGTTATGTATCTGGGACGGCTGGTCGAACTGGCTGACAGTTATGAATTGACGACCCATAGTCTTCATCCGTATACGAAGAGCCTTATTTCGGCAATTCCTATTGCGGATCCGAAGGTGGCGAGAGAAAGCAAACGTATTGTTCTGGAGGGAGATGTTCCAAGTCCCTTAAATCCGCCTTCCGGATGCAGGTTCAGGACAAGATGTCCTTATGCAGACGAAAAATGTGCGGCGGAAGTACCCGAATGGCGGGAAGTGTCAAGCGGGCATTATGTGGCATGCCACCATTTTGAAAAGTGCCGGTAACCGGCACGGATATCCTGCCGTGTGCGGCGGACAGATAATTTTGATAGGCAGTTATGCTTGCCAAAAGATATTTTGACGAGTGTAATGTTTATAAATTTTAATATTCCAAACTAAGAGGAGGAAAAACTATGAAAAAGAGAGTTATTGCGCTCTTGATGGCAGCTGCTATGGTTGCTGGTCTGACAGCCTGCGGTTCAGGCGATACCACAAGCCCGGCAGCAGAACCTGCGGCAGAAGAAGCAGCTCCTGCAGAAAGCAGCGAAGAAGCTTCCGATGATGCGGCAGAGGCGCCGGCGGCAGAAGCTTCTGACGGCAGCAAGATTTTGAAGGTACAGGTAGGCCCTGACCCTGAAACAATCGACCCGGCATTAAACAGTGCGGTAGACGGCGGAAATATGCTGCTTCATGCATTTGAATGTCTGCTGATTGTAGACCAGGAAGGAAAACTTGCTCCCGGTCAGGCGGAAAGCTGGGAAACTTCCGAAGACGGACTTACATGGACTTTCCATTTAAGGGAAGGGCTGAAATGGTCCGACGGCAGCGATTTGACAGCAAATGATTTCGTATACAGCTGGAAACGTGTATGCGATCCTAATGTGGCAGCTCCTTATGCAGAAACCGTACTCAGTATGGTAGAAGGCTATGAAGATGCAATTGGCGGCAACCTTGACGCACTTCAGGTTGTAGCAGAAGATGACTTGACCTTGGTGGTTACATTGAATGCACCTTGTTCCTACTTCGGAAGCCTTGCAGCATTTGCTACTTTAAGCCCGGTACAGCAGGCAACAGTAGAGGCAAACGGCGACGGTTGGGCAACTGCTCCGGAAACTTACGTTTCCAATGGTCCTTTCTACATGACAGAGTGGGTACCTGGTTCCCATATTCTGTTCAGCAAGAACCCGAACTACTGGAATGCAGATGCGATTAAATTGGACGGCATTCAGTTTGCTCTGATTGAGGATTCCAATGCTGCTTACAGCGCATATCAGACGGGCGAAGTTCTTATGATTAAGGATGTTCCTACAGAAGAGATTCCCAGCCTTACAGGCAGTTCTGATTTCTTTGTAGACCCGATTATCGGAACCTACTATGTCAGCCTGAATCTGAATAATGACGCTTTTAAGGATGCAAAGGTACGTCGTGCACTGAGTCTTGCGATTGACCGTGAGTATGTGGCAGATACTCTGATGCAGGGAACTTACTCTGCAGCAGGCAATTTTATGGGTCCCGGCTGGATTGATACAGACGGATCACAGTTTATTGACAATGCAAACGGCGGAAACGCTTATATTGATACTACAAATTTCGATGCAAACTTGGAAGAAGCTAAAGCTCTGATGGAAGAAGCAGGCTATCCGAACGGAGAAGGCTTCCCAAGCATTTCTTATACAACCAATGATGCGGGATATCACAGAGTATTGGCTGAGTATCTGCAGCAGGCATGGCTTGAACTGGGTATTGACCTTCAGGTTAACATCGTAGAATGGTCCAGCTTTACTCCTATGCGCCGTAACGGAGAATATGATGCAGCACGTAACGGATGGGTTGGAGATTACAGCGATCCTTCCAACATGTTGGATTTGCTTTATTCTTCAAACGGCAACAATGACGGTAAGTTCAACAACAGCGAATACGATGCTGCTATGGATGTATCCAGAACAACATTGGATGCGGCAGAACGTTCGGAAGCCCTTCATAAGGCAGAAGACATTTTGATGGAAGAAACAGCTTGTATCCCGATTGCTTACTACAATGACTTCTGGCTG
>DNJW01000270.1 GCA_003488965.1 Lachnospiraceae bacterium
TGTCATTTCCGTGTAAAGAGTCTCTCTTGATTCGGAACGCAGTATAACAGAAATATATGATTTGCCGGATGAACTGCGGGATAACAGAATCAGGCAGTTTTTTGCCGCATTGGTAGTACCCGTTTTCCCTCCGATTACAGTAACTGACCCCGGCATATCGACTTGTCCCTGCAGATAAAGGTTGGTGGAATTTACCGACAGTTCCTTGTCGTTTCCGTCTTTATCTTTATAAACCGTTGTATAAGAAGACATCCGGATAATATCGTTAATCAAGTCATATTTTAGTGCTTCATTAAAAATCAGATACATATCATAAGCGGTAATATAATGCTCTTCCGCCGTAAGACCGTGAGGATTCACAAAATTACAGTTGGTAGCCCCTAAAGCCTTGGCTTCCTGGTTCATTAAATCGCAGAAAGCCTCCACGGAACCGGCTGTTCCTTCGGCAATCAATATTGCCGCATCATTTGCAGAATTAAGCAGCAGGGCATGCAAGGCCTGCGTCAGAGTCATCTGGTCTCCTTCCTTTAACCCGCATTTCGTGGCACCTGATTCCGTTATTATGACATTTGCAGATGCTGTCAGCATATCATCCGGTGATCCGTATTTCAAAGCAACCAATGCCGTCATAATTTTCGTCAGGCTGGCCGGAGCCATCTTTTCATGGACATTTTTGGCATATATTGTTCCTCCGTCATCAATTGAAAACAGCGCGGCGGAATCTGCCTGGGACATATCCACATCTGTATTTGCAGAAACATCGCCGTCAACCACACACAGTTCCTTTGCAAAAGGTGTTGCAGTATCGTCTCTTTCCTCTACAGTATCCATCCGGTAGCTGCTGACCGGATAGTCCGGAGAATACGCCATATCATATGTTTTGCTTCCGCATCCGGCTAAAACGCTTCCGATAAAGAATGTGCTTATGCCAAGGAGAAGTTTTTTTCTATTTGTACATTTCACGCCACTCTAAGTCTCCTCTGTCCAAAGATTTAATTAACAGTTCCGCGGATGCAAGATTAGTAGCCAAAGGAATATTATGCACATCGCAAAGCCTCATCACTTTATTGACATCCGGCTCGTGTGATTTTGGCGCCAGAGGATCCCTGAGAAAGATCACAAGGTCGATCCCGTTTTGTTCAATCTGTGCTCCTATCTGCTGTTCCCCTCCAAGATGTCCCGCCAGATATTTGTGTACATTTAAATTGGTTACTTCCTCTATTAGCCGTCCTGTCGTTCCAGTTGCATATAAATCATTTTTGCTCAAAATCCCCTTATATGCGATACAGAAATTTTGCATCAGCATTTTTTTCGCATCATGCGCAATCAGTGCAATGTTCATAGTCTGTATACCCTCTCTTATCCATTAATTTTTTTTGCATTGTAATCCAACATTCAGTACAAAACCTATTCCGATATATAAACTGACCAAAGATGTCAGTCCATAACTGACAAACGGCAGCGTCACCCCTGTATTAGGAAGAAGTCCTGTATTTACCCCAATATTCAAAAATCCCTGAAAACCGATTAATCCAGCCATTCCAGCCGCAATAATACTGCCCGCTAAATCCTTTGATTTCCTTGCGACCCTAAAACATTCCAATGTAATAAAAACAACCAGCACAATGACGGTACAAGTACCTATAAACCCAAATTCCTCCCCAATCACTGCAAAGATAAAATCCGTCTGAGGCTCTGAAATGAATTTGCCGTTTTTCACGGAACTGATTACATTTGTATTGTATCCTTTTCCGTATAACTGTCCGGAACCGATTGCCATCATGGAATTCAGCTGCTGATAAGCCTCGGTGGTGGAATATCTTTCGGGATAAAGCCATGCAAAAATACGTGTCTGCTGATAAGGTTCTATTAATTTCTGATCCGGCTGGATAACAATGCTGAATATAATCACTGCCGCCGGAATCACCACTGCAAGAACCCCCGTTACCAGTTTCCAGCTAATGCCTCCCACAAACATAACAACACAGAACATTACCATGATAACAATTGTGGTCGAAAGATTGGGCTGTTTGTAAACCAAAATAACGGACGGTAAAATAAACAGGCAGCATAAAACAATATTTTTAAATGAATTTATTTTATCCCTATGTTTCATTATAAACTGTGCATAGAATAGAATCAACAAAATTTTCGCAGTTTCTGACGGCTGAAACTGAATTCCGAATAAAATAATCCATCTTTGCGCACCATTGACTTTCACACCCAAGGATGTCCTTACCAGCAATAAAAGAAGTATATTTCCGATATAAAAAAGCCAATATAGCTTTAGCAGTACAGAATAATCGAAAAGAGAAATAACTAGCATAAGAAACAGACCGAAAATAAACCCTGCTATCTGTGTTTTCTGCAAAGATTCATCGGCGCTTCCCACGGCAAAAATTCCTATAATAGTAAGAGATACCACTAACAGAATCAATTTAAAATCATAATCCCGTATTCTGTACTGTTTTAACATAAACTGCCACCTTCTTAAAAATATTACTTA
Source organism: Lachnospiraceae bacterium (assembly GCA_003488965.1). GTDB lineage: Bacteria > Bacillota > Clostridia > Lachnospirales > Lachnospiraceae > Kineothrix. The sequence goes on from DNJW01000270.1 coordinate 2,507, forward strand.
TTTAAATCAATAATCGGAATGCTGGCATAGAGGGAAGGCGTTTTCCCCCTGCCTTTCAATCCCGTCTTTGTTATCTGTATTTCCATGCTTTGTGCATCGATTTTCATATATTTTGAAATCACTTTCGCAATATCTGTTTTTATCATTTCCATCATTTCCGGAGAACAATTTACCCTATCGGATATAAGCAGGATTTTCAGCCTGTCTTTCGCAATGTCCCTAGAACTTTTTTTTCTGAATATTTTTGTGAATTCCATGGCGAAACCTCCTTAACTTTTATGGAATATTCCGGTTACCCTTGTCCAAAAGGATATGGTTTTTTCAAAATCAATAAACGGTATCTCCCTTCCAAGCACACGTTCGCAGATATTTTGATAAGCGCGTCCGGCCATAGTGCTGTTTCCTACAAGAGGTTCCCCCTGATTGGTTGCAATGACTACATTTTCATCATCCGGCACAATACCGATTAAAGGGATGGACAATATGTCTACGACATCTGCCGCCGTCATCATTTCCCCCCGCTTTACCATATCGTAACGGAGTCTGTTGATAATCAGGTCAATCTGTTTAAATTCTTTTGCTTCCAGAAGTCCTATGATTCGGTCTGCATCACGGATTGCCGATACCTCAGGCGTTGTGACTACCAATGCTCTGTCGGCTCCGGCAATAGCATTCTGAAAGCCCTGTTCAATCCCGGCAGGACAGTCAAGGATAATATAGTCAAACTGTTCCTTAAGCTGCTGAATCATCTTTACCATCTGCTGCGGTGTAACCGCCGATTTATCTTTTGTCTGGGCGGAAGGCATCAGGTAAAGGCTCTGATGGCGTTTATCTTTAATCAGTGCCTGCTTTACCCTGCATTTTCCTTCGATAACATCTACCAGATTATAAACAATGCGGTTTTCCAGTCCCATTACAACATCCAGATTCCTTAAGCCAATATCCGTATCTATGAGAACTACTTTTTTCCCCATTGCGGCCAAACCTGTGCCTACATTTGCAGAAGTGGTGGTCTTTCCTACTCCGCCTTTTCCTGATGTGACGACAATTACTTCACTCATACTTTGTTCCTCCATTGCTGACTATATGAATTCAGTTTCGTCCTCTAAGCGTTTTATATAGGCAAGTCGCTTAGCAATTCTTTGGTAATAGGTTCCATCACAACCTTGTTATCTTTTATGTATGCAATTTTCGGCTGTACTTTCGGTCTTATCGACCATTTCATCTGTTTGTTGTTTTTGTATTTGAAATCACCGATTTGTAATCTTTCCGGTGCCATTTCAAGCGCTGCCACAAAATGTCTTTCACTGCCGTTGCCTCCGGCATATGCTTTTCCAAAAAGCCCTCCTACTATCACAATATCTTTGGTGGAAATAATGGTACTGCCCGGATATACATCTCCCAGTACTACAATGCTGGATTCTGTTTCCAGCGTCTGCCCGTTTTTTAACGTTCCCCGGTAAAAATGTCCGTCATTCTCTTCTTTCCCGTTTTTATATTCAAGCTGCTGTATTGCCTTTAGGTAGTTCTGGTTCTTTTCTTCATCCTTTCCTACCAGGCATACAATATGTAAGTCGGAATTGGCACATATGGCATTTAAAATAATCCTTTCTTCTTCATCAGAAAGGCTTCTCCCCTCCAAAGAAATGGCCATCTTCGCATCTTTAAAAAAATTACGGGATTCCCTGAACTTAAAAACCACTTCCTCCAAAAGTTCGGAAAATGGGATTTCCTCATTTAGATATACGGAAATCCCGTTCTGAAAACTTTTGATGATGACTGCATTTCTCATATCAGCATCCTGCTCCTTCCTAACTTTCTGCCGCTGCTAAAAACTTTTATAGTAATGTTTTGCTAATCCGCATTAAGACTGCCGCCGGTAAGTTCTTTGGCTGTTCCTGCTATTTCCTCTTCATCTGCTAACCCATAATAATATTCTACCACATCCTTGGCTATCTGGGCTGCATAATCGGAAGTATAACCGTTGGCAACTCTTACTGCCATAGCTATTTCAGGATTTTCATAAGGCGCATAGCATACAAACAACGCATGGTTCGGACGGCTGCGGCTTTCTTGGGCAGTTCCTGTTTTACCCGCCACATGGATGCTTAAGTCGCTGAAATATCCCTTTCCTTCCACCACCCTGCGCATTCCGGTATGAATTAAATCCCAGAAATTGCTGTCCATATCAATGGTATTGCGCACTTCGGCTTTGTAATCGGAAATCAGCTTATCATTATGGTCGGTCAGCTTGTCCAATAATGTTAAATTATAACATGTTCCGCTGTTAGCGACTGTTGTAATGTATCGCGCAAGCCCGACTGTGGTAAAGTTATTAGTACCCTGGCCGATGGCGGAACGCACCGGGTCAATATCTGAAATCTGCGGAGCGGATTCCTCAATTTCCACACCGGAAGTCTCTGTAAGCCCGTACATATCCGCATATTTTTCCAATTTCTGCAGACCTAAATCTGTGTTGTATCTTTCCCCTACTGTTCCCAGACGGTATCCCACTTCATAAAAGAAGTTATTGCAGGAATGCTGAATTCCACCGGTTACATTAAGGGAGCCATGTCCTGAACGGTTCCAGCAATGGGGCGGCTGTTGTTCAATCTTGTCAAAGGTACCTGTACAAGTAATCAATGTGGAAGGGTCGATTACGCCCTCTAACAGCCCGGCTGTTGCCGAAACCATTTTAAAAGTGGAGCCGGGTGCCGTTCTCTGATAAGTAGCATAATTTATCATAGGCGTTGATAAATCATTAAGCAAAGATGAAAAATACTCGGCATCTACGCCGTTTGCCATGCGGTTATTGTCATATCCAGGATAAGAAACCAGCGCCAGCACCTCTCCTGTGTTTACATCTGTCAGGACAAGAGACGCGGAGTGGGGATCCAGCGCCAGCTGGGCCGGCGTAATATCCAGATTCCTTATTCTGTCCCGCATAAACTCATAAGGGGAAATCAGACCGCTGGTAAAACGGGATTCCTCCTCCTCTTCTATGGTTATAATATCCTGTTCCAACAGTACGCTGCATACCTGTCTTCCTGATATTTCATTGTTTTTTATCATATATTTATATATCTTTTTGTTGAATCCTGTATTATTATCAATATTTTCAAATATATATTCCAGCAGCTGGGAATATATTTCCTCCGAATCAGAATACTGGCTGTTTAAATCCAGTTTTGTAACATCAATCCAGTTTTTTGAAATAACATAGTTCAAATATTCATAAAGACTGATAACCTCATCATTGGTCCAGGCAATATAAGTGGCATCGGAAGTATCCACTTCCTCTTCCATAATCACAGCATTTGAATACAGCATGGAAGAAATATAACTTTCATATACCTGATAATCCACCGGAAGTTCATTATAAGGCGTTTTTTTGCCAAGCAGTTCCTCCCTTAGATTTGCCAGTACATCTGCCTTTCGTATCAAAAAGCTTTCATATATTTCCTTTTCGTTTTCTCCCGCTGTCCGCTCCGAAAAATGGGAAGTGTCTATAACATTATTATCAAACAGCGCAAAATAGACATCATCAATCGGTATCAGAATATCGCTGCTCCCTGAACTTTCCGCCGGTGTATATTCTTTGATATTGCGGATTTTGGTAAGCAGGATACTTGCCACTTTGGCTTCCAGTATATTATAGACCGTTTTTTGCAGGTCTTTATCTATCGTCAGATAGATATGGTTGCCTGCAACGGGCTCTACCCGGTTGCTTGTTTCAATAACCTTCCCCACATTGTCAACAACCACGTCTTCAGAACCCTTTGTCCCCTGCAGTTCCGATTCCATGGAATATTCTATCCCGGATTTCCCTACCGTATCATTTAAATCATACTTAGGATTCTGTTCTTTTAATACGGTCAGTTCTTCTTGGGAAATCTTTCCGGTATATCCGATAATCTGGGAAAAATAAACACTGTCCACATAACGGCGCACCGTATCTTCCGCTACCGACACCCCATCCAGATTATCGCTGTTTTCCATTACGACAGCTACTGTTTCTTCGCTGATATTATACGCTACCGTTGTAGCGATATATTTCTGGAAGCTGTTGGCGTTCATAGCATAACGGATTGCCAGAATTTTCAATATTTCCTCTTTGGTATAGCCCATACCGGGAACAAATGATTTACGGTCTTCCGGGTCCGTGTAATTCCCGATACCGAACCGGTCGCTGGCACATAAATCGTTAACTACTTCTTCTGCTGTTTTTGTAGCATATTTATAATCCATATCATCAATTGAAGCAAAACCGTAAACATCCGCAAGAAAACGGTTCAGCTGACGGTCTTCCACCGCAAAGGTATAATTACCGTCGCTGTCAAGAACAACATTGAAATCATTTACACTGCTGTCACCGTTTTTCTCAATCATCTGAATCAGCCGGTATATGGTATCGTTCAGATTGGCATTTTTATTCCGCCCGGATTCGTAAACATCTTCAATCGTTACATTATAAGCCAATTCATTATAAGCCAGAATATTGCCGTTCCGGTCATAAATATTCCCTCTGGTGCTGGCCAGCGATCTCACCTTTGTTGTCTTCAGCTGGAAATCATTCAGATACTTCTCGCCGTTTACAATCTGTAAGTCAAAAACACGGTAAATCATAACCGCACCAAGGGCAAAAGCAATCACAGCAAGAACAATCAGGCGTATGTTTACCATATTCAGAAAATTTTCTTTAAATTGTTTAAACAAATTTCTTTGCACTCCTTTGTTCACTGTCTTCCAGCCTGCGGTTTATCCAAAGAATTGCTGGATAAAAAATAATTGTAATAAATGTGGTATAAACCGTTTCGGGCAGGATAATATGGACAAAATAATAACCGATATTAAATTTTGTCCTCATCAAAAACAATAAAACATAACAAGTAAATCCATAAAACAAATCGCTGATAACGATAAGCGCCATAGGCAGCTTGATATCCTCAGGATAAAAGATGCGGTTGAATTTTCCATTTGTATACCCTATATACATATAAAGCAAGGCATAAAATCCCAATACTTCCCCAAAAAATATATCAATAAAAAGACCGCTGAAAAAACCAATCAGCAAGCCGCTTTTTTCTCCTCTCATAAAACCGAAAGAGGCCGTTAAAATAATCATCAGGTTAGGCACGATATTTCCGAAAGAAAGTGCGTGAAATACTGTGCACTGCAGTAAAAAGCATACAAAAATCAACAGCCCGACTACAATCTTCCTTTTCAATGACTGCACTCCTTCCTATTCTTCTATGGATTGCTTCAGCTGAAGAATCACCAGAACCTCCTCCAAATGTTCAAAGTCTACCGCCGGGGTAAGCTGCCCTGATTTTGTTATGTTATTCGCATCCACATTCAAGGAACTGATATATCCGATTAAAATATTAGGCAGATATTTGTCGCTTATATTAGAGGTTACTATCTTATCGCCTTCCACTACCTTATCCGCACTGTCTACCAGCTTTTCAAACCGGATGACGCCTCCGCCGTAAAGCTCCAAATCGCCGGATACCACCAGATAATCGGATGTAGCAAGCACTTTCCCGCTGACATTGGAATTATCAGCAATGATGGATGTTACTTTTGCCCAGTTAGGCCCTACATCCACAATTCTGCCTACCAGCCCGCTTCCGGCAATTACATTCATATCTACAGAAATACCGTCATTTGTTCCTTTGTCAATGACAAAGGAAGGAAACCAGTTGCCTGCGTCCTTGGCGATAATTCTGGCACCGATTTTTTCGTACCCCTCATATTGGGAGTCCAGCTGGTACAGTTCCCTCAGATTTGTCAATTCATAACGGTCCTGCTGTAAGGTAGTATTTTCGATCATCAGTTCATCAATCTGATTTTTTAATGATTCGTTTTCCGTCAGAAGCATTCTTATCTGTACCAGTTCCTCCGAACGGTCGGAAAGCCATCCTCCTACTGTACTGATTCCTTTTTCAAAGGGGATAATTACATATCCTACAACAGTATTAAGCCCTCCGCTGAATATATTTGTATTGAATGTAAGGATTATCATTCCTGCACATAATATCGTTAAAATAAAAAGGAGATATTTAC
>DNJW01000237.1:0-759 GCA_003488965.1 Lachnospiraceae bacterium
CTGTGTTTCGCAATTACCTAATAACATATGGAAAAGAAAGGAGTTTGCTATGGATTTGAAGGAGATGGGAAAGAGGGCGGGGGTTGCTAAGTTTGAAATGCAGCGGCTTTCTTCGGAGAAGAAAAGACAGGTTTTGAATGCGGCGGCAAAGATGCTGGTTGCGGATGCGGGAAAGATATTGGAGGAGAACGGAAAGGATATAAAGAAGGGCGAGGAGAATGGGATGCATCCGGGTATGATAGACCGGCTGTGTTTGACGGAAGGAAGAATAAATGCTATGGCGGAGGGGTTAAATCAGGTGGCGAAGCTGGCAGACCCGGTGGGGGAGGTTATGGAAACGTTTACCCGCCCTAATGGGCTGAAAATCAGTAAGAGGAGAGTACCCTTCGGTGTTGTGGGGATTATTTATGAATCCAGGCCGAATGTGACGGCGGACGCTTTCGGGCTTTGTTTTCAGTCCGGCAATGCGGTGATTTTAAAAGGGGGAAGTGACGCACTGAAATCGAATATGGCAATTACCGCTTCTATCCGTAAGGCCTTGGCGGAATGCGGCATCAGCGAGGATGCCATCCAGCTGATTGAGAGTACCGACAGGGAAGTGACGGCACAGTTTATGAAGCTGAATCGGTATGTGGATGTGCTGATACCCAGAGGAGGCGCCGGGCTTATCCGCAGTGTGGTGGAAAACAGCACGATTCCTGTCATTGAGACCGGAACGGGAAACTGCCATATTTATGTGGATGAGTATGCGGATTTGGA
>DNJW01000237.1:1153-2850 GCA_003488965.1 Lachnospiraceae bacterium
TCGCTGGTAATCCACAAATCGCTAAAGGACAGCTTTCTTCCAAGGCTGGCCCAGGCCTTAAGGGAGAAGAAGGTTAAGATGCGCGGGGATGAAACTGTATGCGGGATTGTAGAGGATGCGTTGGCAGCGACCCAGGAAGATTACGGGAAGGAATACCTGGATTATATTTTATCTATTAAAACAGTGGCAGACATAGATGAGGCCATCGCCCATATTAATCGATACAGCACAAGGCATTCGGAAGCGATTCTGACGGAAAATAAAGAAAATGCAAAAAAATTTCTGGATGAAGTGGATGCTGCATGTGTGTATGTGAATGCATCCACCCGTTTTACCGATGGATTTGAATTTGGTTTCGGTGCGGAAATCGGTATCAGTACCCAGAAAATGCATGCCAGGGGTCCTATGGGGCTGAAAGAACTGACTTCCTATAAATATACCATAGAAGGGGATGGGCAGATACGTCCTTAAGGGGTCCAAGAATGAAAAAAAGCAAGCCAAAAAAGTATTTCCGGATAATAGTGCTGACAGTCGCCGTGCTTGTTACTGCGGCAGGGGTTTTATCTTATAAAAAACTGCATCGTCAGACGTATGCATTCACAAATCCGCAAAGTGAACCGGCTGCTTTAAAAGCAGGGAAGACAGCGGACGAATATCCGCTGTCTTTGCAGGCTGTAAAGGGTCAGGGAATGGAGGAGATATCCTTTTATCTTGCCTGTAGGGATAAGGGCATCTATCAGGGCGATTTGGCCACAGGAAAAGTAAGCAGAATAGCGGATGATATAGGAGCCATCGCGGATGTGAAGGGAGCAAAATATTTATTGTCGCCAAAGAAAAGGACAGCACGGGGAACGGCAGTTATGGAATATGATGCGGACCAGGGGAAATGGGAAACGATTATCCAAGACATGGGGGAATTTTTTCCATGGACCGACGGTAATTATGAGCAGCTGGCGGATAATTTCCGTTATGTACCGGAGAGCGATGACATAAGCTTTACCATTAATATCGGACTGCAGGAGTATAATGCTAATCCGGATGAAACAAAGCTGTATATTTTTAATAGGAAAAGCGGTGAGGCGGCTTTTCAATGCAAGCTTCCCGCATTTCCCCAGGAAAGATTTTATGCAGGGGTTTATAGCTGGGGAGAAAACAGAAATATTTTATATTTACATACGAAGAGGGCGATTTATGAATACCGTCTGGATACTGGGGAATTAAAACAGCTGGATAACAGCGGGTATTTAGAGGAAAGGATGCCCTATTATTTGATGCAGGACGGAAAATCGGCATATTATATTATATTTTCAGAAGATGAAGGGGGAAGCGGAAAAGGAACGGGAATATTACGCCGTTATTGGTTTGATACGGGGAAAGATGAACGGATAGGCGGGGAGATTGCTGTGCCGGAAACTGGAAATATTGATTTGCTCAGCGCTTCTTTGAAAGCATCGGAGGATGGGCAGTATATTCTTGTCAATATAAGGGATGATACCCGTTTTGAAGCGGTGGAGGCAGGGGAAGGCAGCTATACAACCGCTGACCTGATTTGTGAATACTTATATCTTATAGACGCCAAACAGGGAAAATCCTACCGGATATTGGAATATACAGATAATAGATATGATGGAATAAGAGGATTCTTCTGGAAGCAGGAATAAAAAAAGCTGACCGCCGGGCCAGCTTTTTTTACTTTA
>DNJW01000237.1:3163-3381 GCA_003488965.1 Lachnospiraceae bacterium
GCTTTTTTTACTTTATAGTGGCGAAGCCACTTTTTTATTCCGATTTTACTTCCTTCCAAAGGTCATTATACATTCTGTCCGCCTCTTCTCCCAGATACTGGAAAGTTTCCAGATTTTCATGCTGGGATAAATCGGGAAAGGCGATGGAGGAATTTTTGATATCCTCATCTTCAATCAGTTCCCTTGCCGCATCATTGGGAGTGGAGTAGGTGATATAG
>DNJW01000237.1:3666-7327 GCA_003488965.1 Lachnospiraceae bacterium
TGGGAGTGGAGTAGGTGATATAGTTAAAATTCATAAGAGCGATTTCCGGGCGGCACATAAAGTCAATAAATTTTTCCCCGTTTTCTTTATTGGGGGCATTTTTTGCGATGACCCAGGAATCAATCCATACATTGGTGCCTTCTTTTGGGATTACATATTCCAAATCCGGGTTCTCCCGCTGAGTATAAATAGCTTCCCCGGAATAAATAACGCCGATAGCCGCTTCGTTGCCAATCATTTTATCCCTTACCTGGTCCACCACATAGGCCTGCACCAAGGGCTTTTGTTCAATTAAAGAGTTTTTTGCGGTTTCCAGTTCCCCGGCATCGGTGGAGTTCATGGAATAGCCGTTTAATTTTAGTCCTACCATAAAAGCATCCCTGACGGAATCCTGCATCAGAATATTATCCTTGTAGGTTTCATCCCAAAGGACATTCCAGCTATCGATGGTTCCGTTTACCATGGTTTTATTGTAAAGAATACCTACCGTACCCCAGCAATAGGGAACGGAATATTTGTTTTCCGGGTCAAATTCCTTAGACTGTTCCCAGTATTGTCTGCCGATGTTTGCTGTTGCATTGGGGAGGTTATCAAAATTTAGTTCTGCCAGCAAATCATTTTCTATCATTTTCTGGATCATGTAGTCGGAGGGACAGATAACGTCATATTCTGCTGCACCGGCTTCCACCTTGGGATACATGATTTCATTGGTTTCAAATTCATCATAGATAACTTTAATTCCGGTTTCCTCTTCAAAAAGATCGATGGTTTCCGGGTCCAGATATTCCCCCCAGTTATATACAATTACTTCGCCGTTCTCACCGGCTCCGGAGCTGCCGCAGCCCATAAAGGATAAAAGCAGGGTGCAGCTTATGGATAAAAAGAGTATTTTTTTCATTTCAAATCCTCCATACATAATTATGGTTTTTCTTTCGGTGCTTTATTGACAAGGAACAGAAGCAGCAGTACGGTAACAAAAATAATGGTTGACAAGGCGTACATTTCCGGCTTGATTCCTTTTTTTACTTCCGTATAAATTTTTGTGGACAGGGTATCCACACCGGCTCCTTTTGTAAAATGGGTAATAATAAAGTCATCCAGTGACATGGTAAATGCCATCAGGAAACCGGATAACACGCCGGGCAGTATATCCGGGAATATCACTTTAAAAAAGGCATAGACGGGGGAGGCTCCCAAATCCAAGGCAGCTTCGTAGGTGCTTGGATTCAGCTGTCTCATCCGCGGCATGACGCAAAGGATAACATAAGGAATATTGAAGGTAATATGGGCTAAAAGGATGGTTCCCAGACCGAACTTCAATCCCAGACTGATAAAAAGCAGCATCAGGGAAATTCCGGTTACGATATCCGCATTCAGCATAGGAATATTGGTAATCCCCATAATAACAGCCCGTTTGCGTTTTCCCATATGATTGATGGCGATGCAGGCGGCTGTACCGATGATAACGGCGGTAATGGAAGAAACGAAAGCAATAAACAGAGTATTCCATAGAGCCTGCATAATTTCCCTGTTGTCAAAAAGGGACGCATACCATTTGAGGGTAAGCCCTCCCCATTTTGCCCTCGTGCGGCTGGCGTTAAAGGAAAGTACCATCAGCGTGGCAATAGGGGCATAGAGAAAGATAAAAATCACTATAATATATATTTTTTTTGCTGCTGTCCTCATCATAAAAAGCTTCCCTCCCCGTCCTTGTCAAAGATGGCAGAAGCCGCCATGTTGATAAGAATGAAAATCATCAGAACGATGGACAGCCCGCTTCCCAGATGCCAGTTGCCCGCCTGCGTGAATTCTTCTTCAATTACATTGCCGATTAAGAGTATCTTGCTGCCGCCTAAGAGCTTGCTGATAACAAAAGTGGTCAGGGCAGGAATAAATACCATGGTAATGCCGCTGATAATGCCTGGTACGGATAAAGGAAGCGTAATTTTGAAAAAGGTCTGTACGCTGTTTGCCCCCAAATCTTTTGCCGCATTGATGACATTAGGGTCAATCTTTACCAGACAGTTATAAATAGGCAGTACCATAAAGGGCAGAAAATTATATACCATGCCGAGGATAATGGCATAGGGCGTATTGATAATATTTAAGGCCGGCAGGTGTAAGAACGAAAGGATGCTGTTTAAAACGCCGGTCTTTTCCAGCAAGGTCTGCCATGCCAAAGTGCGCAGCAGGAAGTTCATCCACATGGGCAGGATGAAAATAAGTACGATAAAGCTGTGCTGGCTCACATTCATATTGGCCAGTATCATGGCCAGAGGATAGGCAAGGAAAAAGCATATCAGCGTACTGACAAAAGACAGACCGAGGGAAATCCACAGTGCCTTGGCATGTTCCGCGCTCATGATGGATATGACATTTTCCATGGTAAAAGCCCCGGTTTTATCCGTCAGGCCGTAATAAAATACCATGCCTAGGGGAATCACGATAAAAATTGCCGCCCAGACAATATAGGGGGAAGAGAGCAGTTTTCCGGGCATGAATCTGCCGGAGGGCTGCCTTCCTGAAAAAATACGGTTATTCTTCAATTCCTGCTGCCTCCTCGTCTTCCGATGCCGGTTTGTTCATAATCTGAATGTTAAAGGGGTCTACTTTGATTCCCACCTCGGTTCCTACAGGGTACATGCCCGTGGAGTGTACCAGCCATTCAAAACCGTGTGCGGTTACTTCCATTTCATAATGCACCCCTTTGAAAATCAAATGGGTGACGGTCCCTTTTAACGTGCCGTTTTCGGGGGCAACCAGTTCCACATCTTCAGGCCGTATGACTACGTCTACCGGTTTGTTGCATCCGAAACCTGTATCCACGCATCCGAACCGGGTGCCCAGGATGGAAACCAGTTTATCCTCCAGCATAACCCCGTCTATAATATTGCTGTCGCCGATAAAATCAGCCACAAAAGCATTTTCCGGTTCGTTATAAATGGTTTCCGGTGTGCCTATCTGCTGAATGTAGCCTTGGTTCATTACCACAATGGTATCGGACATGGTCAGGGCCTCTTCCTGGTCGTGGGTTACATAGATAAAAGTAATGCCCAGTTCGTTTTTCAGCCGGATTAGTTCATACTGCATATCCTGGCGCAGCTTTAAATCCAGGGCACCGAGAGGTTCGTCCAATAGCAGCACCTTAGGTTCGTTGACAATTGCCCGGGCGATGGCGATACGCTGCTGCTGGCCTCCGCTTAAGGAATCGGGCATTCTTTTTTCGAATCCTTCCAGATTGACCAGTTTCAGGGCATATTTTATTTTGTCGTCAATGTAAGCTTTCGGTTTGTTTTTAATTTTCAGCCCAAAGGCAATATTTTCCGCAATATTCATATGGGAAAAAAGGGCATATTTTTGAAATACCGTATTGAGCTGGCGTTTATTCGGGGGAAGGTTTGTGATATCCTTTCCGTCAAAAATCACGCGGCCCGTATCAGGGGTTGCGAATCCGCCGAGAATACGCAAGGTAGTCGTCTTGCCGCAGCCGCTAGGACCTAAGAGCGTGAGAAATTCGTTTTCATGGATGTTCAGATTCAGTTCATCCAATACGGTTTCTCCGTCAAAGGACTTGGATATATCCACCAGACTGATTAATTCTTTGTTCATTTCAGATACCTCCGGTATATGAATATTCTTTATAGTTAACGACATTAGAAAT
>DNJW01000236.1:0-4513 GCA_003488965.1 Lachnospiraceae bacterium
ATGTTCCGCCATTTCGCATGGAAGTATCCGGATAAGGTATCGGCAAATATATACTACTCAGATCCGATGTCACATAAAATTTATGCAAGCTGTGACGCATTCCTGATGCCGTCATTGTTTGAACCTTGCGGGCTGAGCCAGCTGATGGCGCTTCGATATGGAACGGTGCCGATTGTAAGGGAGACAGGCGGATTAAAGGATACGGTAGAGCCGTATAATGAATATGAAAGTACAGGAACGGGATTCAGCTTTACAAATTACAATGCCCATGAGATGCTGGCATCCATCCGTTATGCAGAACGTATTTATTATGATAAAAAACGGGAATGGAACAAAATTATTGACAGAGGAATGGCAGTTGACTTTTCTTGGCATGTGTCCGCGAAAAAGTATCAGGAAATGTATGATTGGCTGATAGGATAAAAGGACGGATATTTTTATGTCTGATAAGAAGAGTATGTCTCAAAGTCAGGGCAGAAATAATAAAAAGGACGGATTTATTATACAGGCGGGCATTCTGGCAGCAGCTTCTATTATATGCCGTATTATAGGGCTGCTGTACAGAGGGCCGCTTACTGGTATTATTGGGGATGAAGGAAACGGTTATTATAGTACAGCTTATAATATATATACGATTATTCTTCTGGTTTCTTCCTACAGTATTCCGTCCGCAATTGCAAAGGTGCTTGCACAGAGACTGGCGCTGAAAGAATACCGCAGTGCACAGCGCATTTTCCGGTGTGCATTGGTTTATGTTATGATAGTGGGAGGGGTGGCCAGTCTGGTATTGTTTATATGGGCACCTTCATTTGTGATGGGAAATTCCATACCGGTTCTTCGGGTATTTGCACCTACTATTTTTTTCTATGGACTGTTAGGAGTACTGCGCGGTTATTTTCAGGCACACCGCACAATGATGCAGACTTCTATATCCCAGATTCTGGAACAGATTTTGAATGCGGCGGTCAGTGTGGGAGCGGCTTATGCCCTGACACAGATAGCGGCAGCCGATGGCGGCGATGCCAGCAGGCAGGCAATGTACGGAGCTATCGGCAGCGCTATGGGGACAGGTGCCGGCGTAGTGATTGCACTGCTGTTTATGTTTGTTATTTATCTGATGAGCCGCAAAGTAATAAAGCATAGGATAGATTATGATAAATCGGAATCGCAGGAATCTTACTGGGATATCTTTAAATTAATGATGGCGGTGGTGACGCCGTTTATTTTAAGCACCTGCATTTATAATCTGACAACATCTTTAAATCAGACCATATACTTGAAAATGATGGTAATATTTAAAGAAATGGATGCCATAGCTGCTACGACGGAACTTGGAATCTTTTCCACAAAGGCAGTGACAATATCCAATATACCTATTGCTCTTGCATCGGCAATGTCGGCAGCGATTGTACCGACTATTGCATCCACCTACGCACAGGGTTCTGTAAAACAGACAAAGAAAAAGGTGGCATATGCCATTAAAGTGACAATGCTGATATCCATACCGGCAGCAGTCGGCATCGGTGTTTTAGCGCGGCCGGTAATGATGGTGCTGTTCCCGCAGCTGGATTCTTTGGAACTTGCGTCCCGGCTGCTGATGGGATTAGCGGCAACAGTGGTATTTTATGGATTGTCTACGTTGACCAATGCAGTGCTTCAGGGAATCGGAAAGGTAAATACGCCTGTGGTCAATGCGGTAGCCGCGATTGTTATCCAGACTGCTGTTTTGGTTTCTGTTCTGTATTATACGGATTTTGGCATATATGGTGTAATGGCAGCTACGGTTCTTTATTCCCTCATTATGTGTATTCTGAATAATATTTTTATGAGAAAATATCTGGGGTATAAGCAGGAAATAGACAAAACTTTTGTACGGCCGCTTTTTTCTGCCGTGATAATGGGGGCAGCGGCATGGGGTGTATATGAAGGGATGGCCTATGTGCTGGCATTGTTTATGGAATCGGCATATTTTATGAATCTGATTGCTTTCGGCGTGGCAGCCTGTGTGGGTGTTTTGATTTATTTTGTACTGGTAATTAAGCTCAAAGCAGTAAAGGAAGCGGATTTGAAAGGGCTGCCAAAAGGGGGGACGATTGTCAGGATGGCAAAGAAGATGAGGCTGCTATAGGAGTAAAAGTCTTGTATGGAAGCTGCCGATGTCAGAGACAGGCATACTTTTTTACCTTATAGGGTTCGGGTGTCAAAAGACGCATGCACTCTTTTTTAGCAGTTCAAATTCATCCTGAAAAATGCAGTGTTTCAATGTTCCGTTTTTTATCTTCTGCAGGCAGTCTTCATAGTCCATCCATATAACCGATTCAATTTCATCTTTCTGAAAACGGATGGAAGAGATGGAAATATCCCGGTTCAGGAGATAGACGGCGCTGTATTCATGGTTGCGGAAAGGCTTTCCGTAAAACTCGGTTTGGATGGAGGTTTCCTGGAAGCCGATAAAAACCAGCTCGTTTTCTTTGGCAGTAATCCCCAGTTCTTCTTTCAGCTCACGGAGGGCGGACGGGAGATAACCGCAGCCTGCGGGTATATGTCCTGCGGAGGAGATATCATAGCAGCCGGGAAAGCTGTCTTTGTCCTCTGCCCTTTTTTGCAGCAATACATCAAAGCTGTTTTTCTTTGTCTTGCTGGGGCGGATAATCCAGATATGGGAGGTGCGGTGTCTGTTTCCGTATAAATGCACCAATGACCGTTCCCTGACCTTTCCCGTAGGATTTCCCTGTTCGTCTGCAATATCCAGTAATTCCATGGGATTTCCGTTAAGAACGGCATGGGTAAGGACATTGTCGGCATAGCACAGTTTGAGGGAGAAAAAGGGGGCATTTTCTTTCAGAAGCCGGAAAAAAATCAAGTCCCCTTCCCAGAGGTTTAGTTCCGTCAGCCTATCCTTGGATACCCATTCCAAAGTTCCCTCCCGGCAGTCTGTCAACGTGCCGGTAAATCCGTCAGCAGTATAAAGAAACATATAATAATCGGTAATATCGTCGCATAGAAAGGTAATGATACCCCGGAGCCGGTATGAGGTAAGTGTAAGGCCGGTTTCTTCCCATGCTTCGCGCATCAGACATTCTTCCGGGCTTTCACCGGATTCAAAATGTCCGCCGATGCCAATCCATTTATCTTTGTTAATATCTTTTTCCTTTTTAATCCGGTGCATCATTAAATAAGAATCTTCGTTTTCTATATAGCAGAGAGTGGTCAGGGTCATATAAGTGCCTTCTTTCGAAATTTTGCGCTGCTCATTTTGCGGCAGCTATAATCAGTATATATAGGGAAGATAAATTTGACAAGGGCAAGTTTGCTGTTAGTTCAGTCCTGCATGTTCCTCCCGCCCGCTCCGATGTCCGGCATCCGCCTGACGCTGTTTTTTGCGTTATTTTGTTTAGAAACATCCCATCCAAAATTTTGCAAAAAAACAGCCAGTCAGGCGGTTGACAAATCCTTCTTTTTCCCATACAATAAATAACATCCTCTATGAGGGAGTAGTTCGCAGTGCATAGGTATTGCGGTAATATCAACATAATGATGAAAATCTGGTATTACCTTAATGAATGAGACTCATAGGCAACGGCAGGAGCCATTGTCTATGGGTTTTTTAGTGGTTGCTTTTAATAGACAAAGGAGGAAACGATGGATATTTTTACACTTTTTACGTTGGCAGTGGGATTATCTATGGATGCTTTTGCGGTTGCTGTGTGCAAGGGGCTTGCAATGAATAAGCTGACATTAAAAAAGGCGGCGGCTGTAGGCGCATGGTTTGGCGGTTTTCAGGCGCTGATGCCTGCAGCAGGATATTTGCTGGGAGTGCAGTTTAAGGATAAAATTGCTTCCATAGACCATTGGATTGCTTTTATTTTGCTTGGGCTGATTGGTATCAATATGATACGGGAGGCATACAGCAAGGAAGAAGAGGAGACAGATGAGTCGCTGGAAATAAAAGAAATGTTTGTTTTGGCGGTTGCAACCAGCATTGATGCGTTGGCAGTAGGAGTTACGTTTGCGTTTTTGTCGGTTCATATCTGGATGGCAGTAACTTTTATCGGAATTATTACTTTTCTGCTTTCTATGGCAGGAGTAAAAGTAGGGAATGTTTTTGGAACGAAATATAAGGCAAAGGCCGAACTGACAGGCGGTGTTATTTTAATTTTGCTTGGAATAAAAATCCTTTTGGAGCATATAGGAATTGTCTGATAAAACTTAACAGAAAAATAGAAGGAAAAGAATAAAAAAAATCCTGCCGGAAATAATAGGAGTGCAAACTATTATTTATTAGGAGGTATGGACAATGGCTAGTTTATCAGAGTTAGATTTACAGAATTTACGCCATCTGATTGGCGGGTGTGACACAACTCACTGCAAATTGAAAGAGTATGCAGAATGCGCTACAGATTCCAGCGTAAAGCAGTTTTTCGAAAAAGGTGCCAGATCGGCAATGGATAACAAGCAGCAGTTGATGAAATTTTTGCAGTAGGAGGGAATAAGATTGAAAATTGAAAATTTT
>DNJW01000236.1:4765-6714 GCA_003488965.1 Lachnospiraceae bacterium
TCTGCGCGGCATCCACAAACTTGATATGCGCAAAAAGCCGCGCAGAAATGGAGTAAAAGATGCAGGAAAAAACAATGGTAGCAGATACTTTGGCAGGGATTAACGGGGAATTGGTACGTTATGGCGGCATGATTGCCCAGACGGAAAATAAGGAATTAAAACAGACGTTAAAGCAGTTCCGCAATGCATGTGAACAGTCCCAGGAAGAATTGTATCAGATTGCAAGGGAAAAATCTTACTATGTGCCGGCAGCAAAGGCAACAGAGGAAGAAATCAATCATGTAAAATCCCTGTTCCAAAGCGGGACATTATAAGCTGGTCCAATAAGACGGTTTTTTAACCGGCGGATGTCTCATACCCCGTTGCTTGCAGCGGGGTATTTGATTGAACATAAGGA
The DNA here is from genome assembly GCA_003488965.1 of Lachnospiraceae bacterium. GTDB lineage: Bacteria > Bacillota > Clostridia > Lachnospirales > Lachnospiraceae > Kineothrix. The sequence goes on from DNJW01000236.1 coordinate 5,163, forward strand.
TGGCCCGCGAGGCATGGCATCCGTTGCTGTTAGGAAGGAAGGCTGATGTGTATTTGGCTTTTATAATGCTGACGGCTTACCATATGCCGGTAAATATTACGGAAACAGGAGTCAAGTTCCTGGATGGAAGGGATTTTTCCGGCGGAAGGTGTTTGTTCTATATTCAGCGGAAAAAAGAGGAGACGGTAGGGAACTCCGAAAACGGTGGCCTTTATGCCGGTAGGCAGGGCACCGTTTTTTTCATAAAATGCCAGCCGTTTGCAGCGGATTGCAGATTCCTGGCTGTCCGTTGCATAGTCCGGGTCTTCCGATTCGATAAGAAATCCATGGAAGCTTTGGGAAGAGGATTTCATATACTGCAGAAAAAGAGAACCGATGCCATGGCTGCGGTATTCTTCCATGACAGCAAAGTAATCCAAAAGGCTGACGGAGGTGCCGGGAAGAATGGTAAAAAAAGCATAGCCCAGCAGTTCTTCCGGTTTATGGCTTAAATACAAGCCATAGCCCGTATAAATGCCTTCTTCGGACATCCGTTCAATAGAAGAGGCCGGTTTTAGTTCATTTTCAGGGAAATGCCGTACCGCGTGGGTAGTATAAATGGAAAGTATTTCTTCTTTTGTTAAAATTTTTATAATAGCATCTTTTTTTTGAATGATTTCGTTATTCATAGTTAACTCCAATATGATAAAAATTCTGATGAAATATTATTCATTGACGAAAGAAATGCCGCTGATATCGGAATCCATTACCATGGAATAATTGGTGTGGTAAATAACGAATCCTGGCTTGCCTCCGTTCGGTTTTTTTATATTTTTCTTTTCTGTGTAATCAATTTCGGCTTTTTCCTGACCCCTGGCCTTGGAATAATAGGCAGCCAGTTTTGCCGCCTCTTCGAATGTCCTGTCAGGGGGCATACCGCCTCCGGATTTTACGATGACATGGGAACCGGGAATGCCTTTGGCATGGAACCACCAGTCATTGCCGGATGCCAGCCGGAAAGTCAGTTCATCGTTTTGAAAATTGTTTTTTCCTACATAAATATGATATCCGTCGCTGCTGAGATAATGGAAAGGACGGCTGGTAATTTTTATTTTTTTATCGCTGCTTTTCCGGCGGATATAGCCGCTTTCTACCAGTTCCTCCCGGATTTGCACCAAATCTTCTTCGCCTACCGCGATGTCAAGAGCAGTTCCGATGGATTCCAGATGTTCGATTTCTTCCTTTACCTCTAAAGTAAGTTTGGACAAGGCTTCATAAGTGCGTTTCATTTTGTTATATTTTTCAAAATATTTTTTTGCATTTTCCAAAGGTGTCAGAGCGGTATCCAGAGGAATGGAAATATCCTCATCGGTATAATAATTTCTTGCGGTCATGGAGCTGGCGCCCGGCACAGCCTGATAACCATAGGTGTTCAGCAGTTCTCCGTAGATTCTGTACTTGTCCCGTTTTTCCGTATCTTTTATCTGGCGCAGCTGCAAATCATATTTTTTTATGTTGCGTTCCAGGGCTGTCTGGACAATTCGCCTTAAATCCGCAGATTTCTGGCGGATTC
>DNJW01000439.1 GCA_003488965.1 Lachnospiraceae bacterium
GACATTTCTTAGCTGGACTTTCACTGAATTCAAATGATGCGGATAATGTTCCTTGAATTTCTGTTTTGCTGTGTGCAGGCGGCTTTTGACGGTTCCAAGGGGAATATTCAGCTTCGCGGCAATGTCTGACTGGGGCAGCTCTTCCCAGAAATACAGATATAGAATCTGCTTTTCTTTGTCGCCAAGTTTGCTGAGGGTTTCTTCGGCGGTAAGGGTCTCCGATACTCCGCAGCTGCCATAGCAAAGCTTGCTTTCATGGACTTCGTCCAGGGGAATTTCCAAAAGTTTCGCTTTTTTTCGGAAATAGTCATTGCATTTATGCCGTGCGATTCCCAGGAGCCAGGATTTAAAGCTTTCTTCGCTTTTCAGTGACTGGAACTGACGGAATGCGGCCAGGAAGGACTCCTGCAAAACATCCTCTGCATCCTCCATAGATGGCATCCGAAACCTTACAAACCGCTCAATGTCCCTGCGGTATTTCTGAAGCAGTGTTTCAAAATCCGTACAGCATCACCTCCTGTTTTTTATATTTGAAATGCATTTCATGTATATAGTCGCGGGAAAAGGGAAAAAGGTTCAATTTGGCATGGATTTATTTTTTCCATTCTTTTCTTTTACTATTTGAATGTAACCTTGTCAAGTAAAAAAGAGGTATCGGCAATTGTAATACTTCCGTTTTTACAGGCTTGAATATATAGATTCAGAACCAGATTCAGAAATTACAGGGTGAAGCGTATTTTCTGCTGTGCAAAATACATGGGAAGTGGTAGAATATAGGAAAATAAAGTAAGAAGGTGGATAGTTTGATATATTTATATACCGAAAAAAGTGAAACTGAAAACTGGATATAAAAAAATGATTTGTATTTTAACCTGTATACAGGCAACCAGCTGTTTACAGAAATGGACAAACAGGCGATATACCAAATTGATAAGGCAATATTGACAAAGGATAATCATATAGAGACAAAATATGGCGTTGGAACAATACGTAATCTTTCTACAGGATGTAAAACCTATTTAAATGTGCTTAAGAATCCTGAAAAAACAGTAAGTGCGAATGAATGTGGCGGGAATGTACTGACCATGCTTTTTAAATTAGATGGAATACGGCTTTATATGAATTGTCCGGAGCGTTTTGAAATTGATGAAAATATACAGATTATGTTCAATGATACAGATATTGTCGTAGGGAAGAGGGGGTATGAATTATGGTGGACGAAGGAGTATGAGAGGAGGGAGAAGGATGATTTATCAGAAAATTGAATTTCAGGCGAATCCCTTTCATTATACTCTTCAGTTTACCAGCCGGATTACTTTGGTAAGGGGTGACAGCGCTACTGGGAAGACATATTTGTATCAGTTGTTGGAAGATATTAAGCAATTAGAACAATAAAAAAATATCAAATTATTTAATTATAAAAGTGATGACTTTCACACGGTTTTGCGGGCGTGCCATGATAAATTTATTGTGATAGATAACGGCGATACAATTTTGGAGGACGAGGACAGGGTATATATTAATTTTGAAAAAAGCAATCAATATCTTCTTTTTCTCAGAAATTGCGATGGACTGAATGTTTCTGCTGAAAGTTTTACAATATTGCAGGAGGACAATTATAATATATCACTGCGGAAGGAACTGGTGGGGATATGATATATTTATGGACGGAGGATAAGGGAGCAGGACTACATTTTGCTGGCGACTGTTTTCGTGGCAGGAAAAGGATAATTCGAAAAAGGAATTTGAAAAAATAATCAAAAATTGTTGACAAATCCGTAAGGAATGATTAAAATAGTTAACATCAATTTTAAAAGACGATGACGGAGCAAGTACATATTTTCGAAATGTCACAGAGAGCCGCGTAAGCTGAGAAGCGGTACGAGTAGGATATATGGAAAATCCCTCCTGAGTTGCAGCACCAAAGCAGGTTATGCAAGTAGATGCTGACGGGTTCCTTCCGTAAAAGAGGACGCATATGTTGGTATGTCGTAGATGGGATAAGAAGGAAAATGAGGCTTCTACCGTTTGCGGTGGAGGCCGTTTTTTATTGGGAATCACCGGGTCCGGGTCGGCATAATACATATGAGAGGAATCATTTATACTTGTGCTCACGAGTAACTGGAATAACAGCATATAGCCCGGACAGGAATATGAGGAATTGAAATCAGGAGGCATGAACATGAAAGACACAATGGAAATCAGATGGCACGGAAGAGGAGGCCAGGGAGCAAAAACCGCAGCGCTTCTGCTGGCAGACGTAGCTTTCAAGGCAGGCAAATTTGTACAGGGTTTTCCGGAATACGGACCGGAGCGCATGGGAGCACCGATTACGGCATACAACCGCATCAGCGCGGAGCCGGTTACGGTTCATTCCAATATCTATTCTCCTGACTATGTGGTCGTAGTAGATGACGGATTGCTGGAGAGTACTGATGTAACCCACGGTTTGAAGGAAGACGGGGCTGTCATTATCAATACGGAAAAAGAAAAGGAAGAACTGCTTCCTCTGTTACATGACTACAAAGGCGCAGTCTATACCCTGAATGCAAAGGACATTTCCGTGAAAGCTTTGGGGAAGAATTATCCCAATTCCCCCATGCTGGCAGCAGTGGTGGCAGTTTCCGGCGCCATGGAGCAGGATGCGTTTATGAAGGAGATGGAAGCTTCTTTTCAGCATAAATTCGCAAAGAAACCGGAAGTCATTGACGGCAATATGAAGGCTTTGGAACTCACCTTTGAGGAAATTGCAAAGGCCGAAGCGTGAACGGAATGAAGATTTTAGCATTCTTCCGGCTTTGCAGCAATTGTTTGTGGCATTTGAAGAGTGCTGACAGCTGCGCCGGCATGTCGGAAAATGTGAGAAGAGGCGGAATGCCATAGTACGAAAAGAAAGGCAGAAAAACCATGATAAGTGAGAAGATAAACGAAAGCACTCCCTGGCAGGACATAACAGAAGGAAATAAGATTTTCCAGGCCGCCACATCCAGGGAATTCTGTACAGGGGAATGGCGCACCTCCACACCGGTATGGAATCAGGAAAAATGTAAGCAGTGCCTCCTGTGCACGCCGGTCTGCCCGGATTCTTCCATTCCGGTAAAAGATAAGCTGCGCACGGAATTTGACTATGATCACTGCAAGGGCTGCGGTATCTGTGCCAAGGTATGCCCCTTTGGCGCCATCACAATGAGGGAGGGAAAATAAATGGCTGTAAGAGAACGTTTATCCGGCAACGAGGCGGTGGCTTATGCCATCAGACAGATCAACCCGGATGTGATGCCGGCATTTCCCATCACGCCCTCCACAGAGATTCCCCAGTATGTGGCAAATTACATTGCAAACGGAGAGATTGACACGGAATTCATTCCCGTGGAAAGCGAGCACAGCTCCATGAGCGCCGCCGTAGGTGCTTCGGCGGCTGGGGCAAGGACCCTGACGGCCACATCCTCCTGCGGGCTGGCCCTGATGTGGGAGGAGCTGTATGTAGCGGCTTCCAACCGTCTGCCTGTTGTGCTGGCACTGGTAAACCGTGCCCTTTCCGGCCCCATCAATATCAATGCGGACCATTCTGACAGCATGGGCGCCAGGGACAGCGGATGGATTCAGATTTATGCGGAATCCAATCAGGAAGCCTACGACAATTTCCTGCAGGCGTACCCGATAGCGGAGCATAAGGATGTCATGCTTCCCGTGATGATCTGCCAGGACGGTTTTATCACCAGCCATGGGGTGGAGAATATCCTTCTGGTGGAAGATGAACTGGTAAAAGAGTTCGTGGGGGAGCGGGAACCGGAGCACTATCTCCTGAATCCCAATGAGACTCTGGCAGTGGGACCCTACGCCGTATCCAACTATTATATGGAGACGAAGCGGGGACAGCGCCAGGCTATGATAAATGCCAGGAGGGTGATTCTGGAAGTGGCTGAGCGGTTCCGCGCCATGACGGGCAGAGAGTATGGCTTTTTTGAGGCGTATCATCTGGAAGACGCGGAGTATGCGATAGTAATCATCGGTTCTGCGGCGGGAACCTGCAAGGCTGCCATCGATCAGATACGGAATACCACCGGAAAGAAAGTCGGTCTGCTGAAAATCAGGGTATTCCGTCCCTTTCCTGAGGAAGAAATTGCGGCAGCGCTGGCTCATGTAAAAGCAGTTGCGATTCTGGACCGTTCGGAGATGTTTTCCGCTACGGGAGGACCCTTGGGCGCAGAAGTACGGGCGGCGCTCTATCAGGCAAAGTGCGGGGCGGAGGCTGTAAACTACCTTTACGGGCTGGGCGGCAGGGATATCACGGTGGAAGATTTCTGCCAGGTCTATGAGAAGCTGGAAAGAATCGCGGCAGAGCACAGGATTACCGATATGTACGAGTACATAGGGCTGCGCAGCCGCTAACAGAGATTTTGTGAAGGAGCAGGATATGGAAGCTGCATATAATTTTAAAGAAATCATGAATAAACCGGAGCGTCTGGCACCGGGACACAGGATGTGCGCAGGCTGCGGCGGAACCATTGCGGTCCGGGGAGTGCTGCGTGCACTGCACGAGGGAGACAGGGCGGTGATAGGCAATGCCACAGGGTGCCTGGAAGTTTCTTCCTTTATGTATCCTTATACGGCGTATGAGGACAGTTACATCCACAATGCATTTGAAAATGCAGGCGCTACGCTTTCGGGCGTAGAGACTGCATACAGAGTCCTGAAAAAGAGGGGAAAGATTCAGGAGGACTATAAATTCATTACATTTGGCGGTGACGGAGGGACTTATGATATCGGATTTCAATCCCTGTCGGGTGCCATGGAGCGTGGGCATGACATGGTGTATGTCTGCTATGACAACGGCGCTTACATGAACACCGGAACCCAGCGTTCTTCCGCCACGCCTCAGTTTGCGGATACCACTACCACGCCTGCGGGAAAGGTTTCCAATGGTAAAGTACAGGTGAGAAAGGACCTGGCGGCAATCATGGCTGAGCACCATATTCCCTATGTGGGCCAGACCACTTTTACCAATAATTTTAAGGATCTGCACACGAAGGCGGAGAAGGCAATTTATACGCCGGGAGCGGCGTTTCTGAATATTCTGTCGCCCTGTCCCAGAGGCTGGGGCTATGAGCCTTCGGAGCTTATGAACATTTGCAGGACAGCGGTTGATACCTGCTACTGGCCCCTGTACGAGGTAGTGGACGGGAAGTGGATCTTAAGCTATGAACCGAAAACGAAGCTGCCTATTGAAGAATTCCTGCGCTCCCAGCGTCGTTTCCGCCATTTGTTCAAGCCGGAGAATGAAGAGCTGATCGGGGAATTCCAGAAAGAAGTAGATAAGCGCTGGGAAGAGCTGCGGACACGCTGCAGCTAACGCCTCTTCCATTTCCCAGGCGTGCAGCCAAAAGCATCCTTAAAAGCAGTCACAAAATAGGAATAAGAAGGAAAGCCGCAAATAGCCGCAATCTGCTTGACCTGAAGCTCCCCTGTCTGCAGATATCTTTTTGCTTCCTGCAGCCGATATTCCGTGAGGTATCCGGAAAAGGTGATGCCCATTGTCTGGTGAAATACCGAGGAGAAGTAAGCCGGGGAAAGCCCTGCCGCGGCTGCAGCATCCTCCAGCCGGATGGGATTCCGGTATTTTTTCCGGATGAAAACAATTGCCCTGCGCACTGCCTCATGGGCGTTCTGAATCTGGGGGGTGCTTTCCTGCTGGTGCCTGTCCAGAAGAAATACACAGAGCATCTCAATGCCGCTGTGGATGTAGGTGCGGCTGAGCACAGTGTCCGGCTCCCGAAGGAATCTTTCATGCAGCTTCTGAAGCAGTAATAGAATATTTTTCCATTCTTCCGCCCGGGCATTTACGCACAGCACTTCCTGTGTTTCCTCCAGTGCCAGCCGGAGAGGTTCTGACAGAAAATCCGGCGAAAAAGTGAGATTGTAATAACGTATGGATTCCCCCTCCCTCGTCTGCTGTCTATGGTAATCGGCAGGCCGGACTAACTGTATGCTTCTTTTTTCCATGGCAAAGAGGCTGCCGTTTACCAGGAAATGGGACTTTCCCTCATAAATCGCAGACAGTTCATAAAAGTCATGAAAATGCAGCCTGTTGTTGTACAGGCTTCCGTGTTCGGAATAGCAGTTTTCGATTTTGTAGAGCCTGCCGTTTAAGAATTCTGCTTCTGACAGAATGCTGCAGGCTGATTCTTTCTGTTTTTCCGTTTTCGTCTTTTTCTCTTCCACAGCCGTTTCCTCTATTTATATTGTACGTCGCCGAAATTTGCAGTAACAAACAACGAAAGACCGCCAGCCATATATGCTCGTTGTAGATGGATTCGTAAATTCTGGCGGTCCTGAGTATGATTTCAACCGCAATAAGGAAGTGTCTACAGCAATTCCTAATCTGGCGGGCCGGAATTACAATTTTGCCAATTTTATAGTTCAGATATCAGTTTACCGGATATTCCGGTTTCTTGCAAGAAACTTTTGGTTCCGGTATGATTTTGATGTGTTTTTGTTTCTTTTGTTTCTTGTCCACGTAATCTGCCGGTACTTTACGGCTTTGGAATTGTCGGAAAATAACTGCTGCAATTTCTCTTTGATTACAGGGTTCGCGAAGCGGTTCCTGTAATTGCTTCAGGCAAAAG
>DNJW01000405.1 GCA_003488965.1 Lachnospiraceae bacterium
ACAATGACAAGTGCAGAATCACTGCGTTTCGCAATTACCTAATCCTCTTTTCCCAATGCCTTGAACATTTCTTTTTTATATGCTTCTACCCCGGGCTGATTAAACGCATTGACACCCATCAGTTTGCAGGATAAATAACATGCAAACTGGAAAAAATAGAACAACTGGCCAAAATGGTAGGCATCCAATGCCCCAATCTCCAATGTCAAGCATGGCATTCTTCTGCTATGGGCAGACACAGTCGCCTTATATGCTTCTTTATTCACATCCCAAAAATCTTTTCCGTCCAGATAATCAAAATAATCCTGTATTCCATCCGCTTCAATCAACAGAGAATCCTGATGTTCCTGTACATCCAGAAAAGTTTCAAAAATAAAGGGAGAACCTTCCTGCAAAAACTGTCCTACCGAATGCAGTTCTTCCGAATATTCGCCTGCTACCGGAAAGATTCCCTTGTCATCCTTTCCTTCGCTCTCTGCGAACAGCTGAATCCACCATTTATAAAAATATCTGAACTGGGGCTCGAAGCTTGACAGCATTTCCACCTTATATCCGTTCCTGTAAAACAGATTACGCAGGCAGGCGTATTGAAACGCGGCATTTTCTTCCGCTTTTTTGGCATGCAGCTCCTTTTGCATATCGCCGGCCCCTTGTACCAGTTCCCTTATATCAATTCCTGCTACTGCCATCGGAAGCAGTCCCACATTGGATATTGCCGTATACCGGCCCCCAATATTATCCGGAAACTCTAAAAATGTATACCCTTCTGCCGTACAGAGCCGCTCTAAGCTGCTTCCTGCTGTACCCGTGGCAATAATGCGCTCCGAAGCCTTGCTCCCGTACCGTTCCTGTAAATATTTCCGCAAAATCCGGAAGGATGCCCCCGGTTCCAGTGTTTCAAAATTCTTAGCGATACAATTTACATAGATAGACTTTCCTGCCAATTTTTTCAACATTTTATTCAAGGCATGCGGCGACAAGGTATTTCCTGCATATACGATATCCGGTGTGCCGGCCTTCTGCAAAGCCTTGATGACAGCCCGTGCCGCATTATTAGAACCCCCTACTCCGATTAGGACAAAGACATCCGCATTCTGCCGGATTTTTGCGGCAAGTTTCTCCAGTTTTTTTACCTTTTCTTCCCCTGCCCATTCTTCCGTATCCAGCCAGCCCTGGCTGTCTGCATATTCTGCTTCTCCCTTCTGTGCGGTTCCAAGAATCCCTTTACTTCCGTCTATCAATTTATTATATTCTTTCTTATATTTTTCCTCTTTTGTATGGATTCTCAATTTAATCATTATCCAACTCCCTTGCAAACTATCTGCAGCTGTTTTATCATCTTCTTATTTTTATCAGATGTTCAATTCGTTGTCTGTTACAATGCCTGCCTCTTTATCCAATGTTTTCTGCATTTCAATCTCACCCTTACGGCTTAAAGGATAAAAATACATTGCAGCCACCGAAGCAATATACCCCAGTATAGGCACCACTGTGCATAACAGAAGAATCGCCTTTAAGCATCCCGCAGACTGCTGCTGTGCCGCTGCACTATAACCAGTAGCCGATAATATAGCGCCCCCAAAAAACATGGAAAATGCCTGACAGCATTTATTAACAAAAGTAAATGTTGAATTCACAAGAGCCGTTCCGTTTACGCCCGTGGTAATCTGCGCATAATTAGCTGCATCCAGCACCGCCGCACGGCTTAGCATATTATTAATCGTCCATGTAAAAGTAACCGCTATATAAGTGAACATAACCATCGCTATTGCATAACTGCCTGACAGCCCGGTAATCAGCATCGGAAGGGTAAACAGCACAGCCAGTGCCTCAATTCCTATGATGCCCGCCTTTTTCCCGGTCTTCTTCACAAACGGCTGGATAAAAATAACCAAAGCAAATCCGATAAATGTGGAAGCGTATCCGATATAGGTAATCAAATCCGTCCTACCTCCCATATTATACTGGAAAAAATAAATACGGAGAGAATTGGATATCTGATAAGCAAACATATCGGTACCGTAAGCAATTAATACACAGAGCAATGCTTTATTTTTCGTAATTACCGAAAAAATTTCCGAAAGAGACTGTTTTTCCCGCTTCTTCAATTCTTCATCCGGATTATATACATCCACATCTTTTACGGACATTGCCGATAAGATAAAGAGAACGGCCGATAATGCACCGAAAATAATCGTAAATTTCAGCCATGCCCCGGCATCTTCCTGCCCGCCGAGTGCATTCAGTATAGGGAGCGCCCATGCCGAAACAACCAGTGCCGCTATGGAGCCAAATGCCTGAAAAATAGCCTGAATCCGTGTACGTTTCGCCAAATCATTCGTCAGCATAGCCGGAAGAGCCAGCTGCGGTATCTGTACAATCGTCCATGCCAATGAATAAATAATATAAGTAACAAATGCATATATAATTTTTCCTGTTGTTGAAAAATTCGGTGCAGTAAACAGCAAAACAAACATAATCCCCAGAAAAGGCGCCCCCGCTATAATAAAGGGCCGGTACTTTCCAAGCTTCGTATTTGTTTTGTCCACAATGATTCCCATCAGCGGATCCGTTACGGCATCCACCAGACGTGCCACCATAAAAATTGTGCCGGCCATCACTGCGGGAATCTGCAGGATGTTTGTATAAAAATAAGTAATATATGTTCCAACCATCATAAAAATAATGTTATTTGGAAAATTTCCTATGCTATAAAGCCAATACTGAGCCTCTGTTGCCTCTTTTCTCTTCCTTTGAGTACCCATTTTCTTTCCTCCTCAATCGCTCTCTATTTGTTAAAACTTTTAATAAATTAGGTTAAAAAAAACGCCTTTTCCCTCCTTTCTTCTTCTATATTCTTAAAACTTTTAATAAACTCATTATAACCAAACGGCATGGATAAGGCAATACAAATAAGTACTAAAAACCAATTTAA
>DNJW01000224.1:0-12315 GCA_003488965.1 Lachnospiraceae bacterium
AAGTGGCGAAGCCACTTTTTTAGCAGAATGATTTGCTATAGATGTTTTTTTATAATATAATAGGGCTATAAAAAATGAATAGGAGACGGTGCATATGAAAATAGTGATTATTGGCGGCGTAGCGGCGGGAACGAAGGTAGCTGCAAAACTGAAAAGAGAAAAACCGCAGGATGAAATAGTCATCTATACGAAAGGAAGGGATATTTCCTACGCAGGATGCGGTCTTCCGTATTATATCGGCGGTTCCATTGAAACGGAAGAGGAACTGATTGTGAACACTCCGGCTAAGTTTATGGGATTAACGGGGACGGAGGTACATACGGAAAGTAAAGTGGTGGCAGTGGATCCTGCGGCAAAAACAATTTCTGTAGAGAAGGACGGGCTGCAGACGGTCAATTATGACAAGCTGGTAATAGCTGTAGGCGCACAGCCCTCCCTGCCTCCTGTGGAAGGAACCGGGCTTGAGGGAGTATTTACAGTACGGACGCCGGAGGATGCCATCGGTGCCAGAAAATATGCCCAAGAGCATGGATGTAAGCGCGCGGTTGTCGTAGGCGGGGGATTTATCGGACTGGAGGTTGCCGAAAATCTGATGGCAAGGGGGATTGCCGTTACGGTGGTGGATATGGCTCCCCAGCTTATGCCGAATATCTTTGACCGCGAAATGGCGGATTATGTCCGCAGGCAGCTCCAGGGAAGGGGTATGCGCATTTTGACCGGAACAGCCCTTCATGCAATCGGAGGTGAAAAGGAGGTAAGCAATGTACAGACGGGAGCAGGAACGCTTCCGGCGGATATGGCTGTACTGGCAGCAGGAATCCGCCCGGCTACAGGATTCCTTGCGGATATAGGGCTGGAAATGGACAGAGGCTGTATCGTTACGGATGAATACCAGAGGACAAATCTGCCCGATATTTATGCGGTCGGAGACTGCGCACTGGTAAAGAACCGTATAACCGGCAAGAAACAGTGGTCTGCGATGGGTTCTACCGCGAATATTGCAGGCAGGGCTCTTGCCCTGAATCTTGGCGGTGAAGAAACCGGATACAAAGGCTGTCTGGGAACAGGGGTGGTAAAACTGGCCCAAGGGCTGAATGCGGCCAGAACGGGGCTGACCGAAGAGCAGGCGAAAGCGGAAGGTTATTCCGTGGTTACCGTTTTATGTGCCAGCGATGACAAGGCTCATTATTACCCGGATTCCTCTTCTTTTATTACCAAACTGATTGCGGACAAGGAGACGCATAAACTGTTGGGGATGCAGGTTATCGGCAGCGGCGCTGTAGATAAAATGGCGGATATTGCGGTTACGGGTATTTCTTTGGGATGCAGGACGGAGGATTTTATTACCATGGATTTCTCATATGCCCCGCCTTTTTCTACGGCAATCCATCCTTTTGCGGTAGCATGCAGTGTGCTGATGAATAAGATAAGCGGACGTATCGAGACTTTTACACCGGCCGAATATGCCGCAGGTGCGGCCAACGGCTATCGGCTGCTGGATGTACATCCGGCTCCTGCGTTGCCTGGAGCGGAATGGTTTGATCTTACAAAAGCAAAGGAGGCTTCAGCCAAGTATAATAAAGATGAAAAACTGCTGTTAGTGTGCGCAAGAGGAAAGAGGGGATATTTGACCCAGAATAAGCTTCGCGCCTTGGGATTTAGCAATACCCGCGTCCTGGAAGGCGGCGCCTTCTTCAATGTTATCAAGAGGACAGTTCCGGCAGGAGGAAAACTGCCTCCTGAGGAAATCAAGCGTGTGAAGGCTTTGGGCTGTTTGCAGGATAAGCGCTACGGGGATGTATTCAATGTCCGCGTGATAACGAAAAACGGGAAGATAACAGCAGAGGAACACCGTGTGATTGCGGAAGCGGCAGAACGCTTCGGCAGCGGCGAGGTTACCATGACTACCCGCCTGACTTTGGAAATCCAGGGAGTTCCTTATGACAGCATTGAGCCGCTGATTGCTTATCTGGCAGAAAATAATCTGGAAACCGGCGGTACAGGCTCTTTGGTGCGCCCGGTTGTTTCCTGCAAGGGAACTACCTGCCAGTATGGATTAATCGATACCTTCGGATTGAGCGAAAAAATCCATGAGCGTTTTTACGAGGGCTATCATAATGTAACATTGCCCCATAAGTTTAAAATTGCGGTAGGCGGCTGCCCGAATAATTGCGTAAAGCCGGATCTGAATGATCTTGGCATTATCGGACAGCGGATACCTCTGTTTGATTTTTCCAAATGCCGGGGATGCAAAAAATGCCAGGTAGAGATGGGATGCCCGATAAAAGCTGCAAAACTGGAAGACGGCATGCTAAAGGTAGACAATGATTCCTGCAACGGCTGCGGACGCTGCAAAGGCAAATGTCCTTTTGGCGTTACGGAAGAATATACAGACGGCTATAAAATTTATATTGGCGGAAGATGGGGCAAGAAGATTGCCAACGGACGTCCGTTGGATAAGCTTTTTGTCAATGAAGAAGAAGTTCTGGATACTGTGGAACGGGCAATTCTGTTCTTCCGGGATGAGGGAATTACAGGAGAGCGGTTTGCGGATACGGTAGAGCGCCTTGGATTTGATTATGTACAGGACAAACTGCTTCATGCGCAGATTGACAAGTCGGCGGTTTTGGAAAAGAAGGTAAAGGGAGGCGCAACCTGCTGATAAGCAACGCAGCGGCTGACCCGGTATATACAGAATATATATTCAGCCCGGTATGTTTTATCGGGCTGAATTATAGTAAAAGAAATAATAAATTTCTGTTTCTGGTTCTTGCCAAAGCTATATACGGAGGATATACATGAAAGGAAAGAAGATATTATTAGGGACAATTCTTTTGGCAGTATGGCTTTTTTCGGCATGCGGACAGACGGAGGAACAAAAGCCGGAAAACGGAGGCTATATCTTTACGGATGATTTAGGAAGAGAAGTGACGGTCAATTCCTATGACCGTGTTGCCGCGCTGCTGGGAAGCTATGCGGATATGTGGGTATTGGCCGGCGGCGATATCTGTGCGGCACCGGATGATGCTTTTGAGGATTTCGATTTGCCTTTGTCGGAAGAGACCGTGAATTTGGGAGAGACAAAACGGCTTAGTCTTGAACTGCTTCTTGCCAGCAGCCCTGACCTTGTGCTGGCGAGTACTAATACGCCTCAGCATCTGGAATGGCAGCAGGCGCTGGAAGGGGCAGGAATTACAGTTGCCTATTTTGATGTTGCCTGTTTTGACGATTATTTAAGAATGCTGAAGATTTGCACCGGTATTACGGGACAGCCGGAGCGCTATGAGCAGTATGGAACCGATATCCAGAAGCAGATTCAGGCAGTGCTGGAACGCCATGCGGACAGCGAACCCCAGACCGTACTGGTGATGAGGGCATCGGCTACAAGCATAAGAGCCAAAAACAGCAGCGGAAATGTATTGGGGGAGATGCTGGAAAGCTTTGGCTGCGAGAATATTGCGGATACGGATGAAAGCCTTTTGGAAAATTTAAGCGTTGAGAGCATTATGCTCAGGAATCCCGACAAAATTTTTATCGTGCAGTCCGGAGATGATACGGAGGGGACGGAGCAGAATATTGAGAATATGTTCCGGGAAAATCCTCTTTGGAAGGAGCTGGATGCCGTGAAAAACGGACAGTTCTATCTGCTGGATAAGCATCTTTATAATTTAAAACCTAATGCGCGCTGGGCAGAGGCCTATGAACAGCTGGAGGATATGCTGTATGGGGAGTAAAAAGAGATGGGCAATGCTGTTGGGCGGCACAATTGTAACCAGTCTGACGATTGCGGTTATGAGCCTTTGCCTGGGAAATATTTGTTTTACTCCGGCGGAACTTTTCGGCATTTTGGGCGGCAGTGCAGGAAACCGTGCCGGGAGCGGAATGGCGGACATGGGAAAAGGCATCCTGCTGTATGCCAGGCTTCCCCGTACCATCGCTTCCCTGCTGGCAGGAGCGGCGCTGGCGGTGTCCGGGGCAGTTTTGCAGAATGTGCTGTCCAATAAACTGGCGTCTCCCAGTATTATCGGAGTTAATGCAGGAGCCGGGCTTGGTGTGACGCTTTGCTGCGCGGCAGGCGTCTTGTCCGGCTATGGGGTTTCCTGCGCAGCGTTTGCAGGAAGCCTGATTACTGTTTTTATTATTTTTATTTTTTCCTGCCGTACCAACGCTTCGAAAACAACAGTTATTTTAGGAGGTGTGGCGCTAAACAGTATTTTAAATGCCATAGCGGAGTCGGTGACGGTGCTGGATACGGATGTGGCAATGCTCAGCATTGATTTCAGGGTGGGGGGATTTTCCTCTGTTTCTTATCAGCGGCTGATGCCGGCTGCCCTGCTGATTCTGGCGGCTTTTGTCCTGCTTTTTACTCTTTGCAATGAGCTGGATGTGGTAACGCTGGGGGATGAAACGGCACAAGGAATCGGTCTGCCGGTGGGAAAGTACAGGATGCTTTTTCTGGTTTTGGCCGCCCTGCTGGCAGGAGCGGCAGTAAGCTTTGCGGGACTGTTGGGATTTATCGGCCTGATTGTCCCTCATTTTGTCCGCAGGCTTACCGGCAATGAAAGCGGCAGGCTGCTGCCCCTTTGTGCAATATCCGGCGCAGGCTTTGTGAACCTTTGCGATATGGTGTCCCGGCTGGTATTCGCCCCTTATGAACTGCCGGTGGGCATTCTTATGTCCGTGATAGGGGGACCCGTATTCCTGCTTTTGCTTGTCCGTTATAGGGGAGGGCACCGTTATGATTGAAGTGAAAAATGTTTGCGCCGGATATGGCAGAAATCAGGTGCTGCATGATGTAAATTTTGTGGCAGAGCAGGGAAAAATAACGGTAATTATCGGCAGCAACGGCAGCGGAAAAAGCACTCTGCTTAAGGCATTGCTTGGGCTGGTTCCTGTAAATGGCGGCAATATCACGGTAGAGGGAGCTGCGGTAAATGAAATGACAAGGGCTGAACTGGCAAAAAAAATTGCCTATCTGCCCCAGGGAAAAAATATAGCCGATATATCGGCCGGACGAATGGTGCTTCACGGACGATTTCCTTATCTGAAATATCCAAGAAAATACCGTGAAGAGGATTATCGGATTGCGGAAGAGGCGATGAAGCAAATGGGAATTTCTTCTTTTGCCGGAAAACAGATGGCCGAACTTTCCGGCGGCATGCGGCAGAAGGTATATATCGCCATGGCATTGGCGCAGCAGACGCCGGTGATTGTTATGGATGAACCTACCACTTATCTGGATATCGGGCAGCAGTTAAAATTTTCCGGGCTGATAAAACAGCTTTCCGAAAGCAGGAAAACAGTTATTCTTGTTTTGCATGACATTTTATTGGCACTTAAAATTTCCGATAAGATTGCAGCCATGAAAGACGGAAAAATCTTTCGGTGCGGCACACCGGAGGAAATGCTGGCATCGGATATTTTTTATACGCTGTACGGCGTGAAAGTAAAGGCAGTGCAGACAGATGCGGGGATGCAGTATTATTATGAGTTTGCCGATACGGAATAATGGATGATAACAGTTCAGTTCTGCATGTTCCTCCTGCCCGTTTCGGTGTCCGGCCTCTGTCTGCCTGTCTGGTTTTTTTACAAAATTTTGGATGGGATGTTTCTAAACAAAAGAGGGCAGATATGGGCAACCTCCGGGGCGGAAATAAGGGACATCCTTGTCCCCAATTTCCTAAATCGCCCATCCATGGGCGATTTACCCTAGTTTTTTCAGTCTTTTGTTAAGAAACATCTGCCATCCAAAATAACGCAAAAAAACCAGACCGGCAGACAGAGGCCGGACACCGAAACGGGCAGGAGGAACATGCAGAACTGAACTGTTATAATTGATTTCATATTTCATACTTGCCAAAATTTGCAGTTGTAATTTCTGCCTCAATTGGATATAATAGATATAACCTGAAATGTTCGATAACTCTTGTTATTTTGAACCTACATTTACTTTAAACGGGATTCCTACATTGCCTTATGGCTGTCAAGCCCCCACTCTAAGAGGATTGGAGGGGAAGACAAAAGTAAGGTTGCGGTTACCCACCTAGCTTGGGCTAGGAGTCAAAATACAAGAACCGGCATTTTGGGGCTATATTGTAGTATGCTACAAAAGAAAAAGCAGCCGTAATGGCTGCTTTTTTATCAGATAGGATTCGGATATCAAAAGCCCTATATGACAGTTGTTGATGGCAGATCGCACAACAGAAGCTCAAACAAAATTGTTGGATAGGGCTTTTGATACCCGAATCAAGATGGAAAATGGCGCCACAGTGTTGTGGAAAGCCAGCAAAAATTTTGAAAAGCTAAGCCGCAGGAAAAATCAAACGGGGGAGAGTGGATGAGTAAGGAAAACAGGATGATTGCGAAAATATTGCTGATTGCAGTGGGAGTGTTGATTATCGGTTATATTTTGGCAGTCAGTATCCGGATGAATGCCATAAAGCAGCCGGAAGGAAGTTACATAAGGCTTCAGGATGCCATGATTCTTGGGGAAGCATTGGAGGAGGAGTTTGACAAAGAAAAGAAGGACAGCAGCGGATATGGGGAGTGGACAAAACTGCTGGAGGCGGATAAGGAGAGTATTCTCACTTACGGACAGTTTATGGACTGGATGGCCAGGATGGCATCATATCTGGAAGAAGGGCAGGACAAAGCGGCAGGCGATGGAGAAAATCGGATTTTGGAGGAGGAAGGAAGCAGGCAGGCGGTAATTGCCGATTTGCAGAAAGAATATAAAAGAAAATATAAGGAAGAGTTCTCTTTTCTTCAGGATGACTGGTACAGGATGTATGAGGCCTGCTTAAATTATTTTGGGATACAGGATAGGTTTCAGAAAGTAAATGTGACAATCCTCGGATGCGGCAGTGAAGTAACGGATGGAAACGGGAATGGAATGGAAGAAGGGACCTTGCTGGCGGAGGAGGGAAGTTATCCTTACCGTTCCGATGTATTTGCACGCAGTAAGTATCAAGGAATTCTGGCATATAAAAAGGGAGAAACCTTGCTTACGGTTCTGGAAAGGGTAAGCAGGGGAATGGATATAAGCAATATTTGGATTATAGAGGCCAAGGAGGGGGAAGGGCTTCTGGTTTTTTACAAAGACTATGAGATTCTTTTTCCCTATGAAAAGGCAGAACAGGAACAGAGGGAACAGATTGGGGATTTAGCGTTTGCAGACGGAGCGCTGCAGTCGGTGAAGATAAAGGGGGAGAAAATAAGCGGGAAGCTTTTAAGCATAGGAGAAGATGGAATTGAAATCGAAGGGAGAGGCAAATACCCTTATGACCAGGGAATGGCAGTCTATCAGCTGTATGGGAATTTGAGCGGAGGCGGCCAGAAGGATTTGCGTATAGGCTATGATTTTACGGATTTTGTTCTGGAAGACGGGGTAATCTGTGCAGGTCTGATTACAAGAGACGAGGCAATGGAGAACATCCGGGTGGTGATTAAAAATACCGGATACAGCGGGGCGTATCATGAAAAGGCGGAGTTTACGGCGGATACGGATTTTGTGCTGCGGTATGGGGAGTATGACAGCATGGAAAGCCGGGAATACCATGCCGGGGATGTGGTGTCTGTGGATAGGGACAGCGAATTTTTTTCGGGAAACAGAATTTATATAGAGCCGGCAGCGCTGACCGGAAGAATCAAACTTTTTTCAGTGGAAAGATCCCAAGGGAATCCGGAATACAGAGGTAAACTGGAAATTACAAAAACGGACGAGGGACTGGTGCTGGTGAACGAGCTTTTGCTGGAAGAGTATTTATATTCTGTGGTTCCCAGTGAGATGCCGTCTTCTTATCCGCTGGAAGCCTTGAAGGCACAGGCGGTCTGTGCAAGAACCTATGCCTACCGCCATATGATGCATTCCGGAATCGCAGGATTCGGAGCCCATGTGGATGACAGCGCCGGGTATCAGGTATATAACAATATTGCGGAAAATGCGCAGACAACCAAGGCGGTAAAGGAGACTTCGGGAAGCCTTTTATATTACGGGGAGGAACTGTGCGGCTCTTATTATTATTCTACTTCCTGCGGATTCGGGACGGATGCGGATGTCTGGAAATCAGGAGGCAGTGAGGATACTTCCTATTTGCAGGCAAAGCGCATCGGTGAAGAGGAAGATGCTTATACCGGGGAGGAGATGGAAGGGGAAGAAACTTTTGCTTCCTTTATTTCCGATGTGCATGATTCCGATTATGAGAGCGGGGAAGCATGGTACCGCTGGACCTATGAATCGAAGGAGGCAGACGGAGACAGACTGCTTTCTGCCATGCAGAAACGCTATGAAGCAAATGAAAAGCTGGTGCTGACACAGAACGATGACGGCAGCTTTGAGAGCAAACCGGTGAAACGTTTAGGCCAGGTGAAAGATATTTCTATTGTAAAAAGGGGAAGCGGAGGAGTGGCGGATGAACTGCTGGTTGAGGGTACAGAAAATACTTTCAAAGTGGTATCCGAGCATAATATCCGGTATGTGCTGAACAACGGGGTAAGCAAGGTAATCAGGCAGGACGGCAGTCAGGTTGCGTCCCCTAATCTGCTGCCAAGCGGATATTTTACGATTTCTACTAGTAAAGAAGGCGATATTGTGGTAGGATATAGTTTGTCCGGCGGAGGATACGGCCATGGGGTCGGTATGTCCCAGAACGGTGCGAAGGAGATGGCAAAAAAGGGTTTTACGTCGGATGATATACTGACATTTTTTTACCGCTCCTGCGAGGTAAAGAATATATACTGATTGGGGCAGGAGCCGGAATGAAAATAGATAGGAATGTTTGGTTATGGTAAAAAAATTGATATATATCGGCAGGGATTTTAGCCGGCGGATGAGCAGGAAAAATATCAGTGCATTTGCAGCGAGCACCACATTTTTTCTTTTTTTATCCTTTATCCCCATGCTGATTTTGCTTTGTTCGATTATCCCCTATACATCGCTGACCGAGGCGAATCTTATGACTTTTATTACGGAGCTGACGCCGGATGCGGTAGATTCCCTGGTGGTGTCGATTATACGGGATGTATATGCGAAATCGGCGGGGGTTGTTTCCGTGGCGGCAATTGCTACCTTATGGTCGGCGGCAAAAGGGATGCTCGCTATGAGCCGCGGGCTCAATGAAATTAACGATGTGGATGAGGACAGAAATTATCTGGCAGTAAGGTGCATTGCTTCCTTTTATACGGTTCTGTTTCTGGCGGTGATTGTGTTCTCGCTGGTGGTGATGGTGTTTGGAAATGCGCTGGTAAACTGGATTATCGGCTATATTCCCCAGACGAAGAAAATCTTTGATTTTATGCTGAATTTCCGCCTGCTGTTCATACTGGGAGTGATGATTATCGGTTTTTCTATGATGTATGCCTACATACCGAATAAGAAGCTGCGGTTTGTTTTCCAGATACCGGGCGCGGTGTTTTCGGCGGTTTTGTGGAATGTTTTTTCCTGGGCTTTTTCCATTTATGTGGAAAGGATAAATAACTTCAGTACATATGGGAATCTGGCAACCATTGTCATTGTGATGCTGTGGCTGTATATGTGTATTTACATCATTATGGTCGGGGCTTATGTTAACAGGTATTTTGAGCCGGTGTATCAGTTTTTTTCATATTATAGGAAGATGAGGAAAATGAATAAGGAGTCAGGGATTAAAAAAATCAAATAAGCTCATCTGAACCGCTTTTTCTGTTTCCGTCTCTTCTGCCTTCTTTGGCCGTTCCCATCTGGCATTTTCCTCCGGGATTTCCTGTAGGAAATAGGAGGGATTTGGTCCGCAGACAAGAATAAGCTCCTCTTTGGCCCGGGTCATGCCTACGTAACACAAGCGGCGTTCTTCTTCCATGGCTTCGGGAGTATCGAAGCTGCCAAATTCCAGGGGAAAGCGACCCTTATCCATGCCATAAAGGAAGACCACCGGAAATTCCAGTCCCTTGGAGCCATGAAACGTCATCAGTGTTACCGCATCTCCGGTAAACTTTTTGCCTCCGTTCCGTTTTATGTCGCCCTCTTCCCCAAAGGAAAGGGTGAGCAGGAAGGATTCCATAGAAGGATATAAGATGGACATATCTGCCAGTTTCTTTAGGGCTTCTTCATTTTCAAAAGAAAATTCTAAAGATATTTCTTTAAACCACTCATTAAGAAGCTTGACGGGACGCGTTTTTTTCACTTTTTTCTTATATTTTTCGGTGAGAGAAGCAAACTGTTCTTCGAAAGGTTCTTCCAGATAGCTAAAAAGCAGTTTGCGGCATAGCTCTTTAGCGGCTTTTTCTCTAGGATAGAGGGTCTGATAGAAGAAATAAAGTGTTGCCCGTACCTCCCGCTTTGTTAGGAAATCCTCCCTGCCCGCCACCTGGTAAGGGATTCCTTCCTGGCGGAAACATTTTTCCAACAGCGCTGCCTGCCTATGGGTCCGGTAGAGCACTGCAATATCAGAGAATCCCCGGATTGGATGTTCTCTGTCTGCGCTGTTTTGGTCGGTATCCAGCATATCGATACCGCCAATCTGCCGGTTGATTTCTTTGGCAACGAAAATGGCCTCCCTCCGTTCGTCTTGTGCCGATACAAGACGGACAGGATATTTTGTTTTCTTTTGGGCGGTCATCTGCCGCGTCTCTCCCTTGTTATGGGAAATTACACCAAGGGCGGCTTTTAAAATATCCGGCGTGGAGCGGTAGTTATCCTCAAGGCGGATAGTAATATGGTCCGGATATTCTTTGGATAGGCGCTGAAAGATGCCGGGGGTACAGCCGCGGAAACCATATATGGATTGGTCCGGGTCCCCAATTACAAATAGTTCCTGTCCGCCTTTCGCCCATTCCATTACCAGCCGGTATTGGAGCGGATTGATGTCCTGAAATTCATCAATAAGCAGATAAGAAAAGCATTTCCGCTCCGGGGCATCCTCAGGGATAGCCTTAAACATCTGCAAGGTTTCCAGAAGAAGGTCGTCATAATCCATGGCGCCGGATTCCAGCAGCAGCTTTTGATAAAATTCATATACACGTCTGTTCTTTTCATCCGCTTCCGAAAGCCCGTTTTTCACTTGGGATAAGTTTCGCAGAAATCTGGCGGGAGAATCTTTTCTGCCAAATTCCTGCAATGCTTTTTCCGCCAGCTCGGTTTGAAGCCCTGTATCCGCTATTAGGAAAGAACGTCCGCTGTCTTGAAGAAAACGGC
Source organism: Lachnospiraceae bacterium (assembly GCA_003488965.1). Taxonomy (GTDB): domain Bacteria; phylum Bacillota; class Clostridia; order Lachnospirales; family Lachnospiraceae; genus Kineothrix. Next base: position 11,171 of record DNJW01000224.1, read on the forward strand.
TGCAGATGGCATGGAAAGTCCCGATCTGGACAGATGGTTTTCCGGAGGCTTTTGAATTAAGCTTCTTTGGCCGTTCAGATACTATTTTGCTGTTCATTCTGATGCCCATTCTGCTGTTCATTTCTTCGGCAGCTTTGTGGGTAAAGGTTACTGCTGTGATTTCCTGCGGCAGAATTTTGCGCACATCCATAAGATGGTGCAGTCTGGCAATCAGGGTTTTGGTTTTGCCGGTGCCGGGACCTGCAATCACTGACAGGCAGCGGCCGGTCTGTTCGGTCGCATTTTGCTGCTGCCGGTTCAGACCGGGGGAGGACAGTGGCGGTTTCTGCTCTGACAGTTTTTTGGTATCCGGTGTCTCTGGACGGGATGTGACGGTCTGGTTATGTTCCATGTTTTCTAAGGTCTTTTTTTCTTGTTCTGCTTTGCTTTGCGCTTCCAGCTCTTTTGGGGTAAAAAGGGATATTTGCCCTTCCAGTCTGCTGATATCCTCCGGAGTGAGAAGATTGATTTTCCCGTATTCTCCATCGAAGCCGGGCGTTCTTTGCACTTGCCCTTTGCGCAGCCGGCTGATTCCCTCCGCAATGAGTACGCCGGCTTCTTTCCGGATATCTTCAAGGGGTATCTGGCGCAGAATGGAAAACTCCGGGCCAAGGGAGGACGTCATATGCTCATATTGTTTTGCCGCTTTTTTTCCGGCGGGGGAAATCCCGGAGGATGCTCCGATTACCTCCAAAAGGGGAACCATGCTTTCAAAGGGGCGCGCAGTGGGCAGGATAAAGCCCTCCTGCCGGTCCGCCAGCTGTTCCACACGGTTTAGTACCCCAATGGTTATTTTTTTTCCGCATATAGGGCACTTGTTTCCATATTTTTTTGTTTCCGAAGGGCTGATGCGCAATCCGCACTTTCTGTGCCCATCAAAATGGTACTTTCCTTCCTCCGGGAAAAATTCTATGGTGCCGGCCAGCCCTTCCCCTTTCTGGATGGCATTGGAAAGCCCTTCATAGGAAAGCTCTATGTCAAATAAATTGGCCTCCCTGCCAAGTTTTCCGGGTGAATGGGCATCGGAATTGGATATGAGGCAGAACCGGTCCAATGCACTCACCCGCCAGTTCATGGGCGGGTCGGAGGAAAGCCCTGTCTCCAGC
>DNJW01000224.1:12583-12772 GCA_003488965.1 Lachnospiraceae bacterium
CCGCCAGTTCATGGGCGGGTCGGAAGAAAGGCCTGTTTCCAGTGCATGGATATGGGGGGTCAAATCCCCGAAACATTCTTCAATCGTATCAAATCCTGAAAAGGCGCCGAACAGGGAAAAGTGGGGAGTCCAGATGTGGGCAGGCACATAAATCCCTTCCGGGGAGGTTTCCAGCATGATTTCCAGCAA
>DNJW01000120.1 GCA_003488965.1 Lachnospiraceae bacterium
GGGGGATATAGAATTTCCCGAACCTTTTGATTATATTGTACTGATTGGATTATTGGAAAGCATCGGCGGCGGTTTGGCTGTGCCGGATGTATATATCGCCTATTTAAAGAAACTGAGGACATTGTTAAAGCCAGAAGGAAGGCTTCTGCTGGCAGTGGAAAACCGTTTCGGGCTGCGTTATTTCTGCGGGGCGGCGGAGCCTCATACAAATAGGGCATTTGACGGGCTGAATCATTATCCCTATGGCACAGGCAGATATTCCTTCAGTAAGAAGGAGATAGAGGATATCGTTTATAAGGCCGGGTTTGCCCGCCGTAAGTTCTACTATCCGCTGCCGGATTATAAGCTGCCCCAGCTGATTTATACCGATGAGTATCTTCCGGAAAAAAATTTAAAGGAACGGTTGATTCCTTATTATAGAAGAAAAGATACTTTAGTTGCGGACGAGCAGGGCTTATATGACGATGTGATAGAGAACGGGGTTTTTCCTTTTTTTGCCAATTCCTTTTTGGTGGAATGCACCGATAGAGGGGAGTGCGGGAAAGCAGTTTATGCGGCGGTATCTACGGACAGGGGAAAGGAGAGGGCGTACGCCACGGTAATTCTGGCTGATGGCAGCGGTAATTCTGGCGGAACTGACAGAACAGGAGCTGACAGAACAGGAGCTGGCAGAACAGTCAGCGGCAGAACCGTCAGAAAAATCCCTTTATATGAAGAAGGAAAGCGCAATGCAGACCAGCTGTTCTGTAATATGGAAGATTTAAGAAAGCATCAGGTTCCGGCGGTATCCCATACAAAGAGGCCGGACGGCAGTCTGGAGCTTCCGTATATCGGCCTGCCTACATTATCGAATTATATTAAACAAATTATAAAAGAGAATACCGATGAATTTCTCATGCTGCTGGACCGTATCTATGGCTACATCCTGCAGGCTTCCGAGGAAGCGGCGGACGGAAAGAATGCTTTGCTGGAAAAGCAGCTGAAAGGGCTGGATGATAAGGAAGAAGGGAAAAAGTGGGAGGACTGTGATTTCGGTCCGGTTTTGAAGAAAGCGTATATGGAACTGATTCCGCTGAATTGCTTTTATGATAAAAAAAAGCAGGAATTTCTCTATTTCGACCAGGAGTTTGTCCGTGAAAATTATCCTGCAAAATACGTACTTTTCCGCGCCATTCATTATATTTACTGTTTTACGCCTCATGCGGAGCAATATTATCCGAAAGAAAAGCTGATAGAACGGTTTGCAATGAAGGATACGTGGGGGCTTTATCTGAAAGAAGAAGAAGGTTTTCTGCATGAGGTGCGGAACCGCAAGAAGTACCGGCAGTTTTACCAATGGGCAGGGATTGACAGAAAGCGGATGCTGGATAATGCGAAACGTCTGGAATCCGAAGAGGAGATTGTTGCCAACTATAAGATTCCGGACAGAATGAAAAAGATATGGCGGGCAGAACTTGCCATGCTGGACGAAGTGGAGCGGATTTGTAAAAAGCATGGCCTGACCTATTTTCTGGTTCATGGAAGCCTGCTGGGTGCAGTCCGGCACAAGGGATTCATTCCCTGGGACGATGATTTGGATATTGCTATGCCCCGCAGGGATTATGATAAATTGATAGAAGCGGCGGTGAGCGAACTGCCAAAGCCCTTATCCATCCATACGCCGGAAACGGAGAAGGATATATTCTGGGGCGGGTTTGCCCGTATCCGAAATGCAGATACCACGGGTATAGAAGAAAGGGAACTGGGCCATAAGGGAAATCTGGGTATATGGATTGATATTCTGCCGTTGGATGTATGTACCATGGACGAAAAAAAACTGGAAAAGAAACGGAAAAGGATCCGTTATTGCCACCGGCTGATTTGTGCCAAAATATATGGAAGAGACAATCCGGTTTATGGCGACATGAAGCGGTGGAAATGGAAAGGCTATGGGCTGTTAGCGCATTTTTACCGTCATGACAAGCTGTGCAGAATGCTGGACCGGGCTATGCGTCTATATACGGAAGAGGATTCAGAGGATGTGGCTTTTTTTACCGGATATCAGGTAATCAGGAGATTGTATGCAGAAGATTTTAAGGATACTGCCTTGCTTGATTTTGAAGGCCGCAAGATGCCGGTGCCTGCCGGATATAAAAATTATTTATTCATGATATTGGGGAAAGATTATATGAAATATCCGCCGGAAGAGGAACGCAAGCCGAAACATACAGGCATTTTTGATGCGGAACGACCGTATACGGATTATGTTTCCAGACTGACAGGCATGTTTGACGGGGCAGAAGGGAAGAAAATTATCTTGTTTGGTTCCGGCATGATGTTTGAAGATTATATGAAAAAATGGGGCGGAAGATACCGCCCGGACTTCCTCGTTGATAACGATGAAAACAAATGGGGAAGGACGCGTATGGGGATTGAAATCAGAAAACCGGAGACGCTGCTGGATGTGCCTGCAAAAAAGAGAAGGCTGATTATCTGCAGTTACTATTATAAAGAGATTCAGGCACAGCTGGAAGAGATGGGGATTTTTGATTACCATATTTATGTGCAGAAGATAGAGTGGATTTTGAAGGAAGAGGCAGGAAAATAGCAGAATAGTTGGGAAGGAAGAGAGAATGAATGGCAACATTGTAATTTGGGGTGCCGGATGGGCAGCTGAGAAACTTCTTTTTAGACTGAATGGAAAGCAGGATGTAACTGGAAAAATAAGGGTTGAGTATGTGATTGATACGTACAAAAAAGGCAAATAGCATGGGATGTCTATTTATACGTTTCATGATGCCCCGAAGGTTAAGGAAAAATTTATTGTAGTTGCAGTTCCTGAAAGTACATATTTATCCATTAAAGAAATCTTAGAGTCAGAGGGATTTCGGGAGTTTGACGATTTTATCTATTCAGATATTTTTTTGAAGAAACTGTGTGTGATTAATGCGAATTGCCATGGAAACGCTTTAAAGGAATACTTAAATGATAATGCTTTGTTTGGAAAGGAATATGGAATTTATCCAGTTCCGATGATACATTTGAACGATAAGAAAGAAATTTCGGAGGAAATTCTGAAAAGAGCTGATTTATATATTCATCAAAATATTAAAGGGGATAATAGCCAAGGATATAAATTATCGGATGAATATACGCTTCCCAGGCTAAAAGCAGGATGTAGGCGTATATGTATACCGAATTTTGTAAAAATGGCAGTTCCATTTTATCCTACCCATGAGGCGGAGGCAGTATATCGCAGCACGTTAGATCTTTATTATAAGGATACCCTAATTGATGAAGCATACATGAATTGTGAAACGAAAAATATAGAAAATATGATACAGTATATTTTAAATTATCAGTTTTCAAAAGCTGCTATCCGTAATGAATTTAGCTTGATGATAGAAAAATTGAAGGAAAGGGAAAAGAGCTGGGATATAAAAATCGTGGATTATATAATGGACAATTATATGGATAAACAGATGTTTGTAGATGTCAGTCATCCAAGTGATGATTTGATGCTGAAAATTTGCCGTGAAGTTTGTAAGCAGTTGGGTTTAGCGGATAGTAATAATAAAAAGGTCTATTATTTTAATTTGGGTGTAGAAGCTTTTATGTGGCCGCAAGTGAAAGAAATTTTAGGAATCCGGTGGGATAAAAATCGGGTTAGGGAATATACAGATCGCCAGAATCTGCATCATTTTGGCATCGGAGGTATTGATATGCGACAGTATATTCAGGAGTATATATGGTGTGCATTTGGAAAATATATACCTTCATGAGATGGCGGAGTTTATGGGAAAAGGGTAAAAAATAGTAAGAATAGAAAAGTGAGAAAAAGAGAATGAAAGAATTAATGAAAACTGTAAGAATGATTTATGACCAATTGCAGGATGAAGTATCGAAATTTATGTTTGAAAATAGAATGCTGTATATGCTGACGGAAGAACGTGAATATATCAACCGAATTATAGATTCCCTGCCCCAAAGGCAGGAACTGGATAAGGCGGTGGAAAAGTGCAGACAGCATATAGACGAAGTGGTTATTTGGGGTACGGGCAATGATTTACTGATATTGACAGAGCTGTATCCTGACCTTGGGTTTCAGTATTTATGCGATAAAAACAAGGAGAAGCAGGAAACGGGATGGAGGGGAATACCGGTTATGTCCCCGGAAGAATTGGTGAAGAAAAAGGACAAGGTATACGTTGCCATTAATACATCGGGATTTCACGAAGAAATTCTTGAGTATTTACTGGAAAACGGATTTAGCAGTGACAGAATAATTAATCTGGGGGTAATTACGGATTCCTTGTATAAAAGCCAATATTTTGATAAAGATATTATAAATCCCCTGCAGGAAGAAGGCGTGTTCATTGACGGGGGATGCTATGATTGCCATACGGATCAAGAGTTCATCAAGTGGTGCCGGGGAAGGTATGAGAAAATATATGCCTTTGAACCGGATGAGGAAAATTATGAAAAATGTCTGGAAAAATGCAGAAAAGAGCAAATAAAAAATATAGAAATATATCGTAAGGGATTATGGGACAGCGAGACAGAACTTTCTTTTCAGGCAAATATGGGACAAGGCTCCAGAATTGGGGAAGGGGCATGCGCGGAGAATATTGTGAAGGTATCTACGGCAGCCATAGATTCCATAGCAGCGCAGGATAGGGTTACTTTTATTAAACTGGATGTGGAAGGAGCCGAGTTAAAAGCCCTTCAAGGTGCGGAAAAGACAATACGCAGAGACCGTCCCCGCCTTGCAATCTGTATTTACCATAAGCCAGAGGATATTGTGGAGATTCCTGCATATATTTTATCGCTCCATAGCGATTACAAATTATATATCAGACATTATCAGATGAGTCCAAACGAGACGATACTTTATGCAATATAAATTATATGACAGGAGAGCAGGAAGATGCAGTCAGGGAAAAAATATAAAATCGGTTATGTGCCGGGGGTATATGATTTGTTTCATATAGGCCATTTAAACTTGATACACCGGGCAAAAGAGCAAAGTGAATATCTGATGGCCGGTGTCCTGACGGATGAGCTGGTGGAGCATTTTAAAGGCCAAAGGCCGTATATACCCTATGCGGAAAGAGAGGCAATCGTGGCGGCTGTCAGGGAAGTTGATGAGGTGGTCAAGGTTGATTTTTCCAATACGGTGAAAATGGATGCATGGAAGCAGTATCATTATGATGCCTATTTTTCAGGAAGCGACCATGAGCATGACTGGGATGAGGAAAAGAAGGAGCTGCAGGCGGTGGGTTCGGATATCGTGTTTCTGCCTTATACAAAAAGCACCAGTTCCAGTATGCTGAAAGAGCAAATCAGGAAGGGAGCGGAAAAGAAAAGACTATACTTGTTTGGGGCAGGAAGGATAGGTCAAAGAGTCCTGAAAGAATTGAATTCGGACAATCAGCACTGCAAATGGGAAATTGCCGGATTTCTGGACAATTCCCAAGAGAAGCACCTGACCCGGATTTTGGGCGTCCCGGTATACCGGCCAGAGGATTTGAAGACACTGGAGAAGGAGGATGAATTTTTCATCCGTATTACAATGAAAAACATAGGTGAGGCCGCAGGGCAATTAAGGACGCTGGGGCTCGGAGGGAATATACAAGGGGATTAAGTTTTAATAGTCTGTCAGTCTCCGGCAGCAATTATTTTTTCCATCCAAATCATATGATACCATCTTCCGAACTTGTAACCGCAGTTATGGAAGATGCCGGCTTGGGAAAAGCCCATATGTTCATGAAAATGGGCGCTGTTTCTGGTCAGATATTCATCTTCCTTTTCCGGATAGCCGATGCAGGCGTAGAGATTCCGGATTCCCATCCTGGCGAGAGAGGCTTCCAATGCTTCATATAGCTGTCTGCCCGCTCCTTGTTTTCTTTTATCGGACGCAATATATATGGTTGTTTCGGCAGACCAGTTATAGGCTGCCCTGTTGATAAACGGACCCGCGTATGTATAACCCAGAATTCCCCCGTCAGACAGCGCCACAAGATAGGGATATTTTGTTAAAGTATTGGCAATTCTCGTTCTGAACCCGTCGATGGAAGGAACTTCATATTCAAAAGAAATGGCGGTATGTTCTACATAATACCTATATATGTTTAAGAGTGCTTCTGCATCATGGATAGATGCTGTTCTGATTTCTATATTTTCCATGTCCTATGTATCTCCCGATGTTATGTCTTATCCGAATTTATATTATCACATATCACCAATTTTATCATAATTATATGGATATTTCTATGGACGCCTGGTAAAAAATATTAGTTGATTCAGCAAAGATTGCAGAGTATAATAATAGTAAGGTCATATACCTTTTGTGAATGACCTATATGCTTTATGGCAGGTACACAAAAGAAGGAGACCGGTGAGTACAGAACTTGGCAATGCAATAAATGCAGCAGATACAGATGCCCAATATGATGAAAAGGCAAAGCGTCTGTTAAGCAACAAGATTATACTGGCGCATATTTTGGTAAAGACCGTTGATGAATTTCAGGGAATGAACCCAAAAGATGTTGTTCCACATATTGAAGGCGGTCCATTTATCAGTATGGTTCCAGTAGAACCGGGGCTGACTAATACAGTAGCAAAACCGACTAAAGACGGACAGCGGATTGTTGGACTGAATACGGAGAATGCAGAGATTAATGAGGGCCTTATTCGTTTTGATATTATCTGTTATGTGCGGATGAAGGACGGAATTTCTCATGTTATCATAAATTTAGAAGCACAAAAGGATGAGCCAATAAGCTACCATATACTGAACCGGGCAGTTTTCTATGTGAGCCGTCTTATTTCCTCGCAAAAGGAAAGGGATTTTGTTAAAGCGAATTACAATGACATAAAACGTGTATTCTCTATATGGATATGCATGAACATGGATGAGAACAGTATGGACCATGTGCATTTGACAGATGATAAGCTGTTAGGTTCCTATCCGTGGAAAGGCGGGCTTGATTTGCTGAATATTGTTCTGATTGGTATAGCAAATAAACTTCCAGAACATGATGACAGATATGAACTGCATCGTCTGCTAGGTACACTACTTTCGATGGAATTATCCGTTGATGAAAAATTAGGGATTATGGCGAAAGAGTATAGTATTTCAGTGGACGACAGAATAAGAGAGGATGTGAGTACAATGTGTAATCTGAGTCAGGGAATTAGAGAAAAAGGCAGAGCTGAAGGGGAGGTAGGATTTATTCTAAGTATGCATAAAAAAGGTTATACATTAGAGCAGATAGCGGATGTGGCAGGGAAAAGTATTGAAGAAATAGAAGCTATTATTAAAAAGAGAGAGCCTATATTGGCATGATTATGGTAGCTTAATTCAATAGCATAATGGGTAAAGCAGCAGATCAGAAAAATGGTTTGCTGCTTTTTCTGTTTAGGATGTAGGATAGCCAGTTTTATGGGGGGCTTTTTCGTACAAAGGAGGGAGCGGAAGAATTTCTTATATTCCATAAATGCGTTGCAGCTAACATGCTATCTTGCATCTCAGGGAAAAGAATGATAATCTTAATAGGCAGAATTATTAGGAAAAATATCGAAATAAGGAGGCTGTTATGCAAAAAAAAGGACAAGTTGTCAAAAGAGCCCTTAAATATGCATTTCCGCACACGATTCCTATTTTGGCGGGATTTTTGTTTCTTGGAATAACATATGGCATCTACATGAATGTATCAGGGTTCAGCTTCTGGTATCCTATGCTGATGAGCCTGACGGTTTTTGCCGGTTCGGTGGAATTTGTCACGGTAAATCTGCTGCTGGGAGCATTTAATCCCGTGCAGGCGCTGGCGGTGACTCTTATGCTGAACGCAAGGCATTTATTTTACGGAATATCCATGCTGGATAAATATAGAGGAACGGGGATTAAAAAGATATATCTGATTTTCGGGATGTGCGATGAAAGCTTTTCCATCAATTATACCGCTGAAATTCCAGAGGATGTGGATAGAGGCTGGTTTATGTTTTTTGTTACGTTGTTTAATCATTTTTACTGGTTTGCGGGCGCTACACTGGGTGGGATTTTCGGTTCCCTGATTCATTTTAACACAAACGGGCTGGATTTCGTTATGACGGTCATGTTTGTGGTTATTTTTATGGACCAATGGATGAAAGAAAAGCAGCATGCCAGCGCCGTAACCGGTCTTTTGATTTCCCTGCTTTGCCTAATTGCATTTGGGGCGGATAATTTTATGATTCCGGCTATGCTGGCGATACTGGTTCTGCTGACGCTGCTGCAGCGTCAGCTTGGGAAGGGAGGCGAGGCATTATGACATTGTCCCAGCAGATAATTACCATCGGCATGGTGGTTTTTGGAACCATGTTAACCCGGTTCCTGCCGTTTTTGTTTTTCCCGGCAGGCAAGACTACTCCCAGATACATACAGTATCTGGGGAAAGTTCTGCCTTCAGCGGTATTTGGAATGTTGGTCATTTACTGTCTGAAAGGCATAAATATTTTCATAGGCAGCCATGGAATCCCGGAAATGCTGTCCATTGCCTTCGTAGTGCTGCTGCATTTATGGAAGCGCCAGATGCTCCTATCCATTGCGGGCGGTACGATATGCTATATGCTGCTGGTGCAGTTTGTTTTTGTATAGAGATTTTGACACCTTTTAGGCTTTTACATCCCGGAAAGCTAAGAAGCGAATGCCGATGATGCTGAATATGATGATGTATAGGGTAGAGAAAATCATAAATGGAATTCCCGCGCCGCTTAATACGTCCTCGTATTTATTGGAATTCATGCCCATCATCATAAGGGAGAAGGGATAATACATTCCAAAGCCGCTGTTGGCGGCAAGGAGCCCTGTGATGCCGCCTATCAGGCCTAATGCTGCCGGAACTGCAAAGCTGCGTATGGGCATGGATATCAAAAGCATCAGGGCGGCGACGCCCATTCCGCCCCAGGCACCGCGGAGCAGCCAGTATAGAATGATGGTGTCCGGCATGCCAGGTAATCCTGCGATTTTTCCGCAGAGAATATATAGGGCGCCTACCCAGAGCTGTGTCAGGAAGGTGACCCAGAAAATATTGAATAATTTAGCAAGAAAAATACACCAGACCGGTATGGGGGCTGTCATCAGAAAGTTGCGGTTGTGATTAAAATTTTCTACCCGCCATATATAAGCACAATAAATGGCGATTAACGGAGCATAAAAAAAATTGCTGTAAAACAGTGTATGCTGTGTCCATAAGCTGAACCATTCGGATTTCAGGATACCGATATTCTGCAGATAGTTGCCTGTTCCCATAAATGCAGGAATTATGGGAATGATAAAAAAGGCTATCCATATAAAAGAACGTTTCAGTTTCATATTTTCCGCTTTCATGCATGTGAGAAGCATACTCAGACCTCCTTTTTTAAAAACAGATTTTTGCCGTAAAGATAAAGCAGTATGGCAAACAAGAGCAGTATGGCAAAAGCAGTATAAGAGAATGGGACAGTGAAAAAACGGGCTACTCTTGTTGTCTCGTTATAATCCATGTTAATGGTACAGCCTACGCAATAATATCCCCAAGGTATTATATACCGCAGCGGAAGATTCGGGAAAAACCAAGAAAACAGACCGGCAAAGGTTCCTATCAGTCCGATAAAAAGGGGATAAAGCTGATTATCCATCATAAGGGATAAGATTTCCTGCAGCAGCAAAAGCACAATGGTCGTGGCAAAAGTGGAAAGGAAAAAGTATCCTATCTGGTCCGCCGGAAGTTCCTGGGATACCCGGAACATTTTTGTAAGCAGGAGAATCATACCTAACTGCAAAAGGCTGAAGAGTAAAATATACAGGCTTCCCAGTATGAATTTGTTGCGGAAGATTCCGCCCTTTTTCTGCAGTGTACATAATAGCTTATAAGTATTTCCTTTGTTCTCCATATCGCATAACTGGCTGGCGGTAACGGCTGCCATGATGGGCATGGTAATGGTATTTACCATAGGAAGATTCATCAGCAGCTGATAGCAGCCTTCCGTCAGGGCTGTTTCATCTGCGTCGGAAAATATCCAGCACATCCAGACGAAATCCAGCAGCAGCACTCCTAAAAGAATGCTCCATAGGAGTTTTCCCTTTGCCTTTTTTATTTCTGTAAGAAAACTTTTCATTAGAGGCTCACCTGCTTTCCTGTCAGACTTAGGAAAATATCTTCCAGATTTTTCTGATATTCTTCGACCCGGATAATTCCTATCTGTTGTTTTACCAAGGCCGTAATAAAAAAAGCCACTTTGCCGTCCTCCATATCCGGCAGTGAAATTTTATCTTCCGTTATCCTGCCCGGACAGCCATGTTCATCCAGTATCCGTAATGCTGCCGTATTATTGTCCGTCCGGAGCAGAATCCGTTTCCGGCTGTGTTCATGGAGATGAACCAGACTGTCCTGAAAAATCAGTTCCCCTTTATGAATGATGCCTGTATGGGTGGTCATCTGGTCGATTTCGCTGAGCAGATGACTGGATACCATGACGGTCATACCGTAGCGTTTGGGCAGAGAACATATCAGTTCCCTCATTTCCTGAATGCCCGCCGGGTCAAGCCCGTTGGTGGGTTCATCCAGAAGCAGAAGCTTTGGTTTTCCTAAAAGCGCCGCCGCCAGCCCCAGCCGCTGTTTCATTCCTAAAGAATAGGCGCTGGCTTTTTTGTGCTGCTGTTTTTCCATGCGGACCGTTTTTAACACTTCATCAATTTCTTTTTTTTCTGCCCCTTTCAGCATCCGTACGATTTCCAGATTTTCTCTTCCGGTCAGATGTCCGTAGTAAGAGGGCGACTCGATAAGGGAGCCGGTTTCCTTTAGAATATCCAGCCGGTTTTTCTGGTTCATTTTTTTCCCGAATACGGTTACCTCCCCTTCCGAAGCCTTTACCAGTCCCAGAATCATTTTCATTGTGGTACTTTTCCCCGCTCCGTTTGGACCGAGAAAACCATAGATGCTTCCTTCCGGTACTTTTAAGTCCACACTTTTAACACAAGTATGTTTTCCGTAAATTTTGCTAAGCTGATTAGTTGCAATAGCTGTTGCCATATTGTAAGTCTCCTTTCTGCAATGATTTCTATAGTTAATTGAGAAACTCAGTGATTCTGTACTTGTCATTGTGCAGCTTGTATATT
>DNJW01000323.1 GCA_003488965.1 Lachnospiraceae bacterium
CAATGACAAGTGCAGAATCACTAAATTTCGCAACCTGTTACATATGATATCTTACCTTTAAAAAAACAAGAATTATAGGTGCGATTTTGACTCTTTTTAAGTCAATATTGACTTCCATCCTTTTTCTTGATACGTTATAAGTAATTCCGAAACCATCAAACTTGTCGCCAGAATATTCTCACAGCCTAAATTTTCACAAATACTTATAAATACCCAAAGAAAAAGGAAAACCTATGAATTCATATTACGAAACACTTCCAAAAAATCAAACAAACGGTATTTCCATCGCCTATGCAACTGCACCCGGCGGTTATTTTCCGCTGCATTGGCATGAGGAACTGGAAATCTTGTATCCGTTAAACGGAACTGCGGATATTACTATAGAAGGGAAAAAATTCCGGCTCGTCAACAAACATATGCTTGTGATAGAATCGCGCAAGGTCCACAGCACCTATACCTACGACGAGCTGTCCATGTTTGTCTGTATTCATATTTCCAGAAAGCATATGCGGCAGTATCTGCCGGAAATAGATACCTATCAAATACGATGTACCCCAGAGGATGCTTCCGAAGAGCAGTTTCCGGCCTACCGGGGCATCTGTGAACTGCTGGAACAGCTGACCCGGCTATATATGGAAGAACCGCCTACGTACCGTATGGAAGCAGACGGTCTGGTACTTCAGATTTTATCCCGGTTAATCCGCCGCTTTTCCGTCAGACTGCCCTCCCCCTCCCATACCGGGGATACTTTGGCAATGGAACGCATCCGTGATGTAATTACCTATACTGAAGAACATTTCAGGGAACCGGTTACATTGGATGACGTCACAGGCCTGTTGGGACTCGGCAAAGAATATTTCTGCCGTTTTTTCAAAAAAAATATGGGAATGTCTTTCCTGAATTATCTGAACGAAGTGCGGCTTGCCCACACCTATGATGATTTGTTAAATACAAACGCCCCCATTTCCGCAGTCATGGAGGCGAACGGTTTTACCAGCCAGAAATTGTTTAATTCCTCTTTTAAAGCCTTATATGGATGTACTCCTTCCGCCGTCCGGAAGGAACATGCATAGGCATTCTTCTTAAAAGATTTTGCCCTGTCAGACCTTTTTTTATCCTCTAGGCAATATTTTTTTCAGAAACATCCCAAAATCCTCCCTTGCCTCCGACAGCGGCTTATTATTGTGATAAACATAATCATACTCATAATTTTCCACATTATCGTCCGAATCATTTCCCCAGTTTTTCAGAAGATTGTCCCGGCGTATTAAAAGGGTAACACAAGGCACTCCCACATATCTCCTGAACTTCTCTATTTCCTCTCCCTCCCTTATATGGACAAAAAGAATCTGTATATCGCTATGCAGAAAATTTTCATATTCCTCCGTCAGGTACCGGTAAGGCAAATCGTTATATTCTACAAATATTTTTTTCAGGTCCGCCAGAAATTTTCTGGACTTCGGATCCTTTTCCCCCTGCCATCCGTGCTGGCGGGCAATCTCCTTAATGGGAGTAATCGCTGAAATGCTCTTTACTTTATATTTTTCGCCTGCAAAATCACATAAGGTATCCTTGCCTACCCCGCCGTTTCCGTTGATAATGATAACCGTCTTTTCCATCTCTCTATTCTCTCACCTTCATGCCGGCAATGAACCCCGCCTCTACGAATTTTCTCCATAAAGTTTAACATAAAGCCAAAATACACACAATAGACAGATTTCCGATTTCATATAGAATCCATATATCTTTTGAGAATATTTCTTGTCATAACAGCAATTATCAGGGAAATGACACCCGAAAAAAAGACAGCCGCATACTCAAATCCTTCACAGATTTCAAACAGAATGCCGTATAACGCATTTCCCAGAGGCTGTGCACACATAGATACGGTGATGCTGACTGCAATCACCTTTCCCACAAAATACTGCGGTGTTTCCGTCTGCAGAAAAGCCATCATCTGCACCGTAAAAACAGTGGAAAAAAACATAATAATAAAACAGCATACAGTTATCACCATATAATTTACCATCCCGGATGAAAAAAGTACCAATGCGGCGCCCGCCGGAAACACACAAAATGCGCTTCCTATTATCAGATTGCCCGCCTTTTGGATTGCCAGCCTATGGGCGAAAACACCTGCGCAGATACCGCCTGCCAGTCCGCCTGCTGCCAACACGCCCTCGGCAAAGCCATAAAGCCTGTTTGCCTGCGCCGCATCCAAGCTAAGTACCTCTGTTATCAGATACGGCAATGCGACAAGAATCATCGAAGACAAGAACAGATTAATTCCGCATACTGCCAGAAGCACCTTCCCGATTACCGGTTTTTCCCTCCGGATAAAACGGATACTTTCCGTAAAATCAGTCCAGGCAGTCTTCCATACACTTCCGTCTGCTGCCTGTTTTTGGTAAGGTATCTTAATAAAAATTTCCATAACTGCCGAGATGACAAAACACACCATACAGACCCATAAGATAGACCCCAATCCATATGCACTGTATAAAATCCCTCCTAATACCGGGCCGATTAAAGACGCGAAAGAACCTACCGTATTAATCACGGAATTGGCCGCCATAAAATTATCCTGGCTTACCAATGCGGGTATACTTGCCTGCACGGATGGCTGGTATGCTCCCGCAATACCATATAAAAGCATCAGCGTAACGGTCAGCAGCAGCACAATAGAAACTTTATCCATCAGCAAAGAAAATACCAGAATAACCGCTGCCGTAAAAAAATCCAATATCACCATGATATTTCTTTTATTGACCCTGTCTGCCACAATGCCGCCTATGGGTGAAAGCAAAATGGCGGGAATAAAAGCACATGCGGTTACCGTTCCGTAAAGCGCCGACGAGCCTGTCGCATTTAATAAATACAGCGGCAGCGCAAATCTTATTCCTGCATTGCCAAACAATGAAATAATCTGTCCGATAACCACCAGTGTAAAATCCTTTGAAAATAATTTTTGATTCATTTTTTCTCCATTTCCTATAATTAATTCTTTTCCACGGAATATACAAACCGGACGTTGGTATGTATATACCTGAAAAAATATCCGCCCCATATAGGACAGATATCAGCTGCATAAATGCAGCACATAAATGCAGCACATAAATACAGCATATAAATGCGGTGCAAAACAGCAGTTGAAAATATTATTTGTTTTTCTGGTATAGGGATGTCAGTTCCTGCAGTCTCTCCAAAATTTCGTCATCCACAATATCCAGTCCAAGCCCTTTCATCATCTGACGGAACACCATAAATTTGCGATAGGATTCTTCCTCGGAATTATCAAACAGCATAGGATTCATCCAGACATTTGCTGCAAGCAGAATCAGCTCTGCCAGCTGCTCCGGATAATCCGTCTGAATGGAACCGTCTTCTATGCCCTGCCTGATAATCGGCAAAATATAATCCGGCGCCGTTTCCTCAATGGTATCGTAGAAAATACGGAAAAAAAGCTGAGGGCTGTTCTTATAGTCAGGCGCTGCCATGAAAATATCATTCAGCTCGGACCGTTCAATTGACTTTTTAAAAATCATTTTTAACTTCTCTTTTCCGTTAATATCTCTACGGTCACGGGTCATCGCAAGCATCCGGTTCGACTCTTCCATCATCCGGTCCGTCACAGCCACCAGAATATCTTCCTTTGATTTAAAATGATGATAGATAGCCCCCTTGCTCAGTCCGCCCAAATGATTGATAATATCCTGAATCGAAGTATGCTCATATCCCTTTTCCATAAACAGACGGGATGCCACATCCAATATCAAATTCACGGTTTCTTCCGGATGCTTATTTCTTGCCACTGTTTTCCCACTCCCTTAACATACCTCCGGTATGTTTGTTATAATATCATACCGGCAGTATGTATGTCAAGACTTATAGTAAACGACATAACAAATTTCTGTTTCCGATTCTTGTCAAAGCCATAAATTGAAGCTTTGACAAGACCAAAAACGAATTTTCTAATGTCGTTAACTATAAAAATTATATGTCCTCTTCAAACCTGTATTTCCGCAAAATTTTCCCAAAAAACAGGCAGACCAACGTTCCCGTCACTCCCAGAATCAGCATGGCCATTGCCGCCCCGGAGCCTTTCCCGCTGCCGAACATCCGCAGCAGCGTACCCCCGGCAGAAGCCTTCTGCATCACCGGCTCACATAATTCATCCACCATATAGCCGCCTAGGAAAAAGCCGATAGGAATCGTAAAAAACTGCAAGGTATTTCTGCAGGAATATACCCGTCCCTGCATGGTTTCCGGAATGGTTGCCCGCAGGATGACATCCAGATTTGCACTCATAACCGGAACCGGCAGCCATCCAATTATCTGACCCAGACACCAAAGTATGGGACTTCTCGCAAAAGCCAGCAAGAAATTTTCTGTACTTAAGGAGATTAGCATGGTTACATAAATCACCCGGATACGGTTTTTAGGCGCAGGCAACACTGTTACCATAAGACTCCCTATCAAAGTTGCAATCCCCGCACTGGAGGTCACAATTCCAAGCACCGTTTCCCCGCCGTTTTCCCTAGGAAGAATCAGTGCAGGCAACACCGCATCAAACGCCGATGCCACCAGATTTACGCCCGCCAGAAACAAAATCAAAATCAGTATCATACAGTTATTCCGCAGATAGCCAAGCCCCGCTTTTACCGATTCCGAAAAGGATTCCGTTTCATTTTCTTTTACGATTTCCGGGATTCTGACAAACAGAAGAAGCGCCGCAAAAGCCACTCCGAAAGTTGCCAAATCCACATAAATGACCACATCCATTCCCCCAAAGGCAAACAAAGAGGTAGCAATTACCGGATTCAATATCGTTACCAGAGAGTTAGAAAGGGAACGAAGGCCGCTTGTCCGCTGATATTGCTTTTTCGGCGTAATTAAAGTCATCGCCACATCGCCTGCCGGCTGCTGAATCGTATTCATCAGGCCGTTTACCGCATTCAGCAGATACATATGCCACGGCATAAGCAAATCATTTTTCAGCAAAACCAGTACCGTAACCGTACAGCAGGCCGCAAACGTATCGCAGGCAAGCATCACTTTCTTTTTGTTCCATCTGTCGCTAAGCGCCCCGGCAAATATGCTCATACAGACATAGGGTGCATAAGAGCAGATGGACAAAAGCGCTGTTTTCAGCGCCGATCCGGTCTGCTGATAAAGCCACAGAGTCAACGCAAAATTTGTCATTGCACTTCCCAGCTGGGACAATGACTGCGTGCTCCAAAGAATCAGAAACGTCTTTAACTCTTTTATTAAATTCTTCATATCTAATTTGCTCCTTTGCTTTTCTGTTTTACATATACGAAAAGCAAAGTTTGAGGACTATGCCGCCGACATCCTTTTAACCGGATATGGCTTTCAGCCTCCATGCACCGTCCTCAAACTCTGCATGGAGCTTTTACAATGCACAATATCATATATATCCTTTCTGACATTTTCATTCATGTCCTCTATACAACGCCTGTTCCTGCCTATAATCTATCTAAGATTTCCCCGATATCTCCGTTAATGCAGATGGATTTTCTTCTGATTTCATCAGGCGCATAGGCTTCGCCATAGTTAAGACAGGCATAGGCTGCATTCTTCCATTTATATGTCATATTCCAGAAACTGTATTTTATTATGCCTAGCGTATTGCTTCCGACTGCCGTTTCCAGAAACAAGATTTTCCTATCCTGGTGTCTGCGCAGAAAGTCCGCATAGCGCTCCGAAGCAAGGTGCCATCCTTCATCTTCCACAAAAGTATCATCTGCCCGGAGATTCATACTCATGGGCTTACCGCATTTCGGACAGTAGGGGACAAGTTCCGAGGGAACCTCCATCTTCGGCATTATCCCTTCAGGCAAAGCCAATATCCCGTTCCCGTCAATCACATACCCTTGAGACTCTACCATCTTGCGAACCATATCCCCATTTTCATAAACAGCCTGATGACATGGTCCGCTGCACTGAATCAAGCCGTAATCGCCTTGTGTGTAAAATAACCGCTGTTTATCAAAACCGGCTTTCTGAAAACAGTGATCCACATTGGTAGTCAATACAAAGTAATCCTTATCCTGAACCAGCTCATACAATTTGTTATAAACCGGTTTCGGCGCATCCGTGTACCGGTTTATATAAATATACCGGCTCCAATATGCCCAATGCTCCTCCAGAGTATCATATGGATAAAAACCTCCGGAATACATATCCTTAAAATGATACTTTTGGGCAAAATCCCGGAAATACTTCTCGAAACGCTCCCCGGTATAAGTAAAACCGGCAGAAGTTGAAAGCCCCGCTCCTGCTCCGATAATTACAGCTTCTGCAAAGTCCAATGCCCCGCGCAGCTTATCTGCACCATCCAGTGTATCACTTGATTTAGAATTTTTCCAGCCAAACATTACATCCACACCTTTCTTCTTTTCATTTTCGTTACTGTTCACACGTTTTCTCTTATCCTCGTTTTACTGTCCCGAACCGGCATACTTCCATGCAGTTGCCGCAATAGGGGCGGTTTTCTTGTCTAATTTCAAACGGAACCCTCCGGACCCGTCCTATTATTGTAACATTTCTATTTACAATAAAGATACACTATATTTAATGTAATGTCAATAGTTACATCAAAATTCAAAAAACAGTCTGTCATTCTATAGACAGACTGTTTTACCGCTATCCTTTAGGCCATTATGCTGACTGCCGCCACAATACATGCCACTATACCGATTACGGCGATATGCCGTTTCCGTGTCAAGCTCAGATATCCGGCAAATTCACGGATGAAAGCATTTAATGTAAAATACCATTTGGTTTTTGCTCCAAAACCTATGCATTTTATTTCCTGCTGTTTTGCCAGCACCAGCGCCCGGAATACATGATAAGCAGTAGTAACAATAATAATTTTGGGTTTTTCCTTATCCATCAGCTCCTTCGAAAACAATAGATTTTCTTCCGTTGATACAGATTTTCTTTCCAGAATTATTTTTTCCGTATCCACTCCCTTGTCCTTTGCATAAGCCGCCATGGCCTCACTCTCAGGAATCTCTTCTCCAGGACCCTGTCCTCCGGACATAATCAGCACTGCCTTCGGATTATAATGCATCAATTCTATTCCCTTTTCAATTCTAGCTGCGAGCAAAGGCGTCACCTTCTTTCCGGCAATCCCTGACCCCAGCACAATAATATAGTCAGCATTTCTGCTTCTTTTGAAATGAATAAGATTAAGAACCGCAGAAAGAGAATATACCGCCATCAAAGAAAGTATATATATTGCCGAAAAACTGATTATAATATAAAGCGCTGTACTTAATTTATTTTTCCCTAAGCTCCCTGCTGCCGGCCATACCGCCAAATAGACAAACAGCAGGACAGAAAAAAGCATGGACAGCAGATTTGACATTTTCAATCCCTCATGCCTGATAACTTTTATTCCCTCTACGAAGAACATCACAATTAAAACAGCCGGAAATACAATAATACAGCCCATTGCCAAGATAAACAGAAGAATCAGCATTCCGATTATCCCGTCATGGGATGCCAGCCATTCCGAATACTGGTATAATGTACAGAACAGGAACACAACCATCCATACCATCGTCCAGAAAAATGCAATCCCGCTCCATAATGTTCTTGGCTCATATAACATGATTCCTATAAATATACCAAATAGGATAAGAAATATATATAAAGAAATTTGCCACATGCTTTTCTTCCTTTCCTGCCAGCCGGCTGCAATTTTCAAAAAATTCATATTTTAGCGTTATTTTCATTTATTCCATACTCAAATATGATGGTTCGGTCTCTTATAACTTATGATATATCGGCTGCATTTTGTCATAGGTGCAGAAATAACGGAATCCTAAACTTTCCAGCAGCTGTTTCCCCTCATCAATGTATGCCCCCAAATGCTCCGGCTTATGGCTGTCGCTCCCTATCGTAATAATTTCACCGCCCAGGCTCTGGTAAAGCTTTAGTATATCCACAGAAGGAGTGGTATCCTGCAGTCCGTATCTGTGATAAGAGGTATTCAGTTCCAGCCCTTTCCCGCTGCCTATTACAGCTTTTAATATTTCGGAAACCATCGGCTCTATTTTTTGAAACGGATAAGTTCCGTTCAAATCATAACGGACTATCAGGTCCATATGACCGAGCACACTGTAATTCCGGTATTCTTTTACAAGCCGGAACATTTCCTCGTAATAGCGCTCGTTATACTCCTTCTGGCTTCTCCCCTCTTGAAAATCCTGGGTCCAGAATTCCTTGTCCTCCACCTGATGCACCGACAAAATAATAAAATCAAACGGATATCTGGCAAATAAGGCTTCGTACTGCGGTACCGTGTGCATTTGCATGCCAAACTCCAAGCCCATTTTGATATGAATCTGCGCACCGTATCTTGACTGCAGCTTTCTTATTCTTGAGACATAAGCAGGATAATCCACATTTGCAAGAGGCTCATTTCCCCGATATTTGATGGACCGGGAAACGTCCCAGTCTTCTTTAATGCCATAGTCCACATGATCCGTAAAACAGATTTCATCCATCCGCATCGCTATGGCATCCTTTATTACCTGTTCCATGGGATATACAGAATCATCGCTGAACTCCGTATGTACATGATAGTCAGCAAACATGGCCGTTTCCATTTCTCCTTTCTTTCATGATAATATAATAATACCATATTATTCTCTTTGTTTCTTCTGGAATCTTGCACAATTTTATAACAATATTCCTTTATCGGGTTCGGGTATCAAAAGCCCTACAGAAATTGACGAATCTTCTCCGTTTCATATGCCGGCCTCTTCCTCTCCTATTTGCATACCTTTCACCCCTTCTATTTTCATATACCCTTCTTTTCTGTTCCATTCAATAATAGCGTTGCGCATTTCATCGGTCCATCCCGGCTGAAATCTTAAAGGCAACAGTTCTGCCAAATGCTCCACATTACCTCTATTCTCTATTTTTTTATATCTCCATCCCCAGAACAAGGTACCGATTATCTCTTTTTCTCCTTCAATGCTTTCATACAGCACCGCCACTTGGAATTCCTGCCCTCCATCATGTATCGGCAGCCTTTCATTGCAGACTGTACAAGGCGTATCCGACATTCTTGCCATTCCCCACCTTTCATTTTTCTGCGCCGAAAAAACAACATCCGGCAATGCGTTTTCCTCGGAAAACATATGCTGTTCTATATATTCCTTCTTTTGCTCTTCTGTCTTACCGCGCAAATCAAAAAAGCCGTATTTCAACAGTTCATCCTCCGACATTCCCATAAGAGCTTCCGTCTTTTTCTCCTGGCTGCTCATAGCGTCATTTACAGATGTGCGTTTTTCTGTGTACCTGAAATCTATATTACCGCAGTCTTTTCTTATCTGGTCAATGGTCCAATCCAGCTCGTTTACCTCTTCTGGTACCCCTCCTTCTGTAAAAACACTAGTCTCGTTCATCTTCCATGGATAATATTTTTTTTCCTCTGTTTCCTTCTTTCCGTAAAACGTATCCCTTACCAGCTGGACAAAGGTAATCCTGCTACCATTGCTTCCAAAACTATCACTTCCTTTAAAATAGGCAATCAGCCGAGCCCCTAAATATTTGTCAAACCCTCTCCCGTTCCGGCTATAAGCCTCATATCTAAGAACTGCCATTTCCCCTGCTTCTGTTGTAAAAATCTGTTTTCCCATCTGCTTTACTCCTTTTCTTCCGTTTATTTCTTCTCCCAGACTATTGTATTTCCAATACAAAATCCTAAATATTCATGCAGAGCCTCAATGACTCCCCGCATCCGTTCCAAGTACCCATTAACGCCCTCCACAGCGTCAGCGCCCAGCCGGTATTCCGCCAGACATTTTGCTTCTCCCGCCAAAACTTGCAGAAATACGCTTACAGGTCCGCAAAACTCTGCATCCTTTTTCCCGTTTTCCGCCAGTTCTTTGCTCCTTTTCTCAAATCTGCTTCCCATATCCGCAAAGATTTTGCCGTTAATCTGCATCGTTTCCTCCACATCCGCCCGCCGGCCGCTATCCAGATATTCCCATGCATGGCCAAATTCTGCTTCCAGCTGTATGACTTTGCTGTATACGGCACACAGTTCCAAACCGACCGCTCCCAGCAAAACAGCCGTCTCATTCTGCCCGCATTCACGCATAGGCACTAAAGAAACCTGCTTCAATGCTTCTTGTAACTGCTCTCTCATAACCGCTCCTTTCCATCTATTATTTATTAGGTAATTGCGAAACCGATAAACTTGCT
>DNJW01000083.1:0-22571 GCA_003488965.1 Lachnospiraceae bacterium
TCAAGGGTCTGCTTATGGAATATACAAGCTGCACAATTCGTAATTAGAAAATCAGAGTTTCGCAATTACCTAAAAAATAAATATAAGGGGAAGGAGCACAGCCATTGGAATGAAGAATAGAATCTATGTTTGCCACACATATTATCATGTGTATGTGGCATGCCTGAAGGAATTGAATCTGCCAAGGGAAGAGAGGAAACAGGCGGATTTGGTGCTAAGCACTATGTCCAATGATTTCGGTGATTTAAAAAGCCGGGCATTAAGGTGTGGCCTTTTTGACCAAGTGTATATGTTTGATGAAAAAGAGGATGTGCATTTCCCGGAAGTAATGAAATATCATAAAGACAGAGGAAATCTGCTGTTTAATATGCTGACAAGGATAAAATATACAAAACTGCTGGGGAAGAGGCAGGAAGCTTATGTTCCGGTGGATTTTAAGGAGTATAAGGATGTGTATGTATTTTGTGATTCCGACCCGATTGGCTATTATTTAAGCTATAAGAGAATTCCTTATCATGCCATGGAGGACGGTCTTGACTGTCTGGCTACTTATGATACGGCCCGGTATGACAATCGGGGACACTTTGGACTGAAAGCCTTTCTGGCTGCCAGAAATCTTATTTTTATTCAAAACGGCTGGGCAAAATATTGTCTGGATATGGAAGTTAACGATTTGTCTGTATTGCCCTATCCCTGCCCGAAATATATCGAAAGACCGAGAAAAGAACTGGTGGATAAGCTGGATAGGGAAGGGAAAGATATTCTGGTGAATCTGTTTATTGCGGATATGGATGAAATAAGACGGAAGCTGGATATCGGGAATCATAAAAGCAGGATTCTGCTTTTGACGGAGCCCTTATGCAGCCTAGATGTAAGGGAACGGATTTTTAAGGACTGTATAGAAATGTACGGGAAAATAGACGGCGAAGAGCCGGTAGTTTTAATCAAACCCCATCCCAGAGACGTGCTGGATTACCGCAAAGTATTCCCGGAATACATTATACTGGACGGAAAATTTCCCATGGAAGTTCTAAACTACATTCCGGACCTAAGGTTCCGCAGAGTAATTTCGGTATTTACGGTGGTACACGGAATCCAATTTGCCGATGAAATCGTTTATCTGGGAGAAGATTTCATGGATAATTACGAGGCTCCCGAACTGCATAGGCAGAATGAAATGATAGAATAACGGTTTTGCCATGGATGTTCCCTATGCCCGCTTTGGCGTTCTGCGTTGGTTGTCCCTCCTCCGGCTGCTGTCTGTTTTTTTGCGTTATTTGGGATGGAAGATGTTTCTTGACAGAAAACCGGGAAACCCTAGGGCAAATCGCCCACGGATGGGCGATTTAGGAAATACGGGACAAGGATGTCCCTTATTTCCGACCCGGACGGTACCGATACCTGTACTTTTCTGTTTAGAAACATCCCATCCAAAATTCCGCAAAAAAACAGACAGCAGCCGGAGGAGGGACAACCAACGCAGAACGTCAAAGCGGGCGTAGGGAACATCCATGGCAAAGCCGTTGCGGAATGTGAAACAAAATTCCCCATATCATTGCAATCCCATCCCTATCTATGATAAAATATACTAATATTTTGCTGCCCGGATGACAGCAAAGGAAATATGCAGAGGTAAAATCCGTGGAAAAAATTCTTAAGAAACTAAATATTTTATTGGATAGAAAGCAGAAAAGAACCATGTGTTTTCTGGTGTTTTTTATGCTTATCGGCGCGGCGCTGGAACTTCTTGGCGTGGGGCTTGTCTATCAGGCGGCGGGAATTATTACAGACCCGGAAATATTGGAAAACAGCCAATTGCTGGCCAGTGTATATGAAATGCTCCATATGGAGAACATGGTTCAGTTTACCATGTTCATTATGGGGTCTTTAATTGCCGTATTTGCGGTAAAAAATGCCTATCTGTTTTTTCAGAATAAAATGCAGTTTCAGTTTGTATACAGCAATCAGTTTGCTACATCCAGAAGGATGATGATTAATTTTATGCAAAGACCCTATGAATATTATTTGAATGCGGATACTTCCGTGATTCAAAGGAGTATTACTTCCGATGTAAATAATATGTACGGGTTGATTCTCAGTTTATTGCAGCTGGTAAGCGAGATGATTGTTTTTGTGGTGCTGACGGTTTATTGTCTGACTATGGATGTGGTTATGACAGGAACGGTGGCAGCGCTTCTGGTTGTGGTACTGATAATTATTAAAGGTGTTCTGAAGCCGATTATGAAAAAGGCAGGAGAGGAAAATCAGGATTTTTACAGCGGACTGTATAAATGGATTGACCAGTCGGTAATGGGAATTAAAGAAATCAAGGTGGCAAATAAGGAGAGTTATTTTATCAATGAATACTGCAAATGCGGGGCAGGATATGTCAGTGCGGTGCAAAGGTATAACTTGTATAATGCTACGCCCCGGCTTTTAATTGAGACTGTGGCTATTGCAGGGATGATTTTATATATGATGGTACGGATTGCCCAGGGAACTCCGGTGACGGAGATTATGCCCCAGCTGACTACGCTGGCTGTGGCGGCAATGCGCCTGATTCCCAGCGCGAACCGGATTAATAATTATCTGACATCCATTGCCTATTTTGAACCCTTTTTTATGGGAGTTACCGATAATCTGCAGGAAGAAATACGGGATGAAAGCGTGGATTATAACGAAGAGGCTTATCGGAAGAAAAAAGATGTGGAAAAACTTCCGGTTAAAAAGGAAATCCTGCTGAAGGATATTACTTACAAATATCCCAATGCGGATGTGCTGATTTTCGATAGGGCGACGATGAGCATACCGATAGGAAAATCGGTGGGTGTTGTGGGAACGTCCGGCGCAGGCAAGACTACCGTGGTGGATATTATGCTGGGGCTTTTACGGCTGCAGTCAGGTGAGATACTGGCCGACGGAGTAGAGGTAAGGGAGCATTATGAATCCTGGCTGAAAAATATCGGATACATTCCCCAGACTATATTTATGATTGATTCTTCTATACGGAAGAATGTAGCTTTTGGTTATGCGGATGAGGATATTGATGACGGGAAAGTATGGGCGGCATTAAAGGAAGCCCAGCTGGATGCATTTGTGAGAGGATTGCCGGAGGGACTGGATACGGGTATCGGTGAGAGAGGAATACGTATATCGGGCGGGCAGCGTCAGCGGATCGGCATTGCCAGGGCGCTGTTTGAAGACCCGGAAGTGCTTGTATTGGATGAAGCAACTTCGGCTCTGGACAATGAAACGGAAGCGGCGATTATGGACTCCATTAATCATCTGCATGGACGCAAGACTTTGATTATTATAGCTCATAGACTGCAGACAATCGAAAAATGCGATATTGTTTACAGGGTAGAGGATGGACATGTTTCGAAAGTCCGCGGAGAATGAGAAAGGAAAATGGGAAATGATAGAGTTTGCATGGAAAATGTATAAAAGGTATGAGGAAACAGTGAATTATCTGTTTTTTGGAGTGCTGGCATTTCTGGTGAATATGCTTGCCTATGCACTGGCCGTATGGGTATTGCATGCGGATAATGAAAAAATGCTGCTCATATCCATATCTACGGCCTTTGCCTGGGTGGTGGCGGTGCTGTTTGCCTACTGGACAAACCGGACATTTGTTTTTAAAAGCAAAGTGACGGACAAAATCGGTATTTGGAAGGAGTTTTCCGCATTTGTGGGAGCGCGGGTTGTGACGGGAGTTCTGGAACAGGTAATTATGTATGTGATGGTAAATCTGCTTGGCATTCATAATATGATTGCAAAGTTCGTATGTAATATAGTAGTGATTGTTTCAAATTACATATTCAGCAAACTGTTTATCTTTAAGAAAAAGCAGTGACAGGAATTGGATGAGGGGCAGGGGGAAGCATATGGGAAAGGAAAGAGGAAGGAAGGAAAGGCTGATAAATTATGAGCTGCTTCGTATAATAGCAATGCTTATGGTGATTACCCTTCATTATTTAAGCCATACGGGGATGCTCCTGACCGCAGGAGGAGAAGGAGGCAGCAGCAGAGTTTTGGGTATGCTGACGGAATCCTTCTGTATTGTGGCAGTCAACGTATATGTGCTCATCAGCGGATATTTTTTATCGGAAGCCGGGTTTAAAATAAAGAGGGTTCTCATACTGGTCTGCCAGGTGCTTTTTTATGCGATACTGATTCCGTTGATTATGACGGGCGCAGGCTTGTCTGCAAACGGAGGGGAGGAGGGTATTTACGGGCTGATACAGTATGTTTTTCCTTTGCAGACGGAACATTACTGGTTTGCGGCTTCTTATGTATATTTATATTTATTTACGCCGTTGTTAAATATTGCGGTAAAGGGGATGGGAAAACGGCAGCTTCAGATTACCATAGGAGGCCTGCTGCTGCTGTTTTGCGGATGGAAAAGTATTGTTCCAGTACATTTTGTGATGGATAGGGCGGGCTATGATTTCGGCTGGTTTTTATGTGTATATCTGGTGGCGGCATATATCAGGAGGTACGGCTGCCGGCTGATTCAGGACGCAAAACGGGCATGGGGGCTTTATGTTGGTTCTGCTTTGCTGATTTTTGCCATGGGAACCGGCTTGTATATGATAAACAGAAGAACGGGGCAGTTTGCGTATTATATGGAAGTGCCCTATCATTATAATTTTGTTTTTTGCCTGCTAGGGGCGGTAGGTTTATTTGGCGCTTTCCGTTATGTGAGAATTCCGGAAGGCAGATGGAAGCGGCTGATTTGCAGACTGTCGCCGCTGACATTCGGCGTATATCTGTTTCATGAGCATATCGATATACGGAACGAATGGACGGGATGGATAGAGGATTTTATCGGGCCGGTGGCCCAGACGGGTATCGGCGGCTTTATTTTACATCTATGTCTGTCTGTGTTTGCGGTTTATATTGCGGGAAGCTTTATTGACGGGATACGGCTGAATATTTTCCGCTTTGTGGGGAGATATCTGGAAAATACGAAAATAGCCGGAGCAATACGGAAATTGGATGGAGAATGGTAACAGGCAGGACGGCTGGACTGATACGGAAAATTTCCGCAAGAGGAGTCTGAAACGATGAGAGCAGTAACAAGACCGGAGAGAAAATTTTATAGGGAGATAAGGATTCTGGAAAAAGCAATTTTTCCGGCAATTTTGCTGATTTATCCCTTGCTGCTTATCCATCAGGGAATTGATGTTTCGGATACCACGTATTCTCTGGGGTATTATCGTTTTATGGAAGAGATGGATATTACATGGGTATTGGCAACCTATCTTGCAAATGTGGCGGGGGCGTTTCTGATGAAGCTGCCGATGGGCAATACGCTGCTGGGAATGAATTTTTATACCGGCCTTTTGGCGGCTGCCATTGCCCTTATTTGTTATTATGCCCTTTCAAAACGGATGCCGTCATGGATTGTTTTTTTGGGAGAACTGATAGCGCTTAGCCTGTGCTGGTGTCCTACTACCATTCTGTATAATTATCTGACTTATTTTTTCTTTGCTGCGGGAACTGTTTTTTTGTGCAAGGCATTGTGGGAGGAACGGGATGTTTATTTTCTGCCTGCCGGTATCTGTCTCGGACTGAATGTGATGGTGCGTTTTCCAAATCTGGCAGAAGCGGCTCTTATCGTTGTAGTATGGTATGCGGGATGGCTGAACAAAGATAAAATAGGGGTAACGGCAAAGCGGACCGGACTGTGTTTTGCGGGATATTTGGCAGGGATGGGAAGTGTGCTTTGCGTTATTATGATTCAATATGGGGCGGGTGCTTTCGGAGATATGATTGGGAGCTTGTTCGGAATGGGCGGGGAGGCTTCGGATTATACCTTGGCAGGCATGATATTGTCTACGGCTTCCGCTTATCTGGCAGGATTGAAATGGATGGCTTATATGGTTCCCTGTGCGGGGGCGGGGGCGGTCATGTTTTGTATCCGCAAGGGCCGGTACGAAAGGATAAAGAAAATTCTTTATTGTGCCGGGATTCTTATTCTGCTTCGTTTCTACTGGGGGCAGGGGATGTTTTCTTTCCGTTATTATAATGAAGGATGTGTTTTCCAATGGATGATGCTGTTTCTTATTCTTACGGCAATCTGCTGTATCGCAGGAATCGGGGGCTTTATTTCAAGAGACAATAGGGATAGGATTCTGGCAGCAGCGGTGCTTGTTATTCTGCTGATTACGCCCTTGGGAAGCAATAATTATACGTATCAGAATATGAACAATATGTTTTTTCTGGCACCATATACTTTGTGGGTATGCTGGCGTATCTGGTTAAGGACAAGACATAAAAGCATTCATTTTCCCTGGCAGGCATTTGGGGCAGTGATTCTGCTGATGACATTGGTGCAGGGGATTGGTTTTGGCTGCTGTTATGTATTCCGGGATGGAATTTACGGGGAGGCGCGCAGTCAGACAGTGGAAAACAGCCCGGTATTAAAAGGGATGTACACCACCCGGGAAAATGCGGAAAGCCTTACGGGACTGATTGATTTTAGCGATAAAAACAGTGTGGGAAGCCGGCCGGTTCTGTTATGGGGAGATGCGCCGGGACTGAGTTATATTCTGGATGTGCCGTCTGCCATTTTTACTACATGGCCGGAGATTCCCAGCAATACCTATGATGCATTGAATGAAGCTCTTCTGGAGCTGGACTGGAATCCGGATATTATCTTGCATAATGAAGCGGGCAGGGATATAGTAGAAGGGGAGAAGACGGATTTGATATTGGATTATATAGAGGAAAATCATTACGAATGTATATATGAAAACCAGTGTTACAAAGTTTATCGTGTGAATAAAGGAGAGGAAGAGTAAAGATTGAAAATAAAAAATTTTCAATCAGCAAGTTTGTGCCTGCGCGGCATCCACAAACTTGAAATCCATATATGGATTTGCGCAATAAAGCCGCGCAGAAATGAGGTAAAAGATGATTAATTTTAATGTGCCCCCTTTTGTGGGGAAAGAGATGGAATATATGAGGCAGGCAGTAGAGGACCAGAAGATTTGCGGGGACGGCGCGTTTACGATGAAGTGCAGCCAGTGGATAGAGGAAAAAACAGGGACGGCAAAATGCCTTCTTACGACTTCATGTACCCATGCCCTGGAGATGGCGGCACTGCTGGCGGATATCCAGCCGGGGGATGAGGTGATTATGCCGTCCTATACCTTTGTTTCCACAGCGGATGCTTTTGTGCTGCGGGGAGCGAGAGTGATTTTTGTGGATATCCGGCCTGATACGATGAACATTGACGAAAACTTGATTGAAGCGGCTGTTACGGATAGGACAAAGGCCATTGCGGTAGTGCATTATGCCGGAGTGGGCTGTGAGATGGATAAAATTATGGAGATTGCCGGACGGTACGGGCTGCTTGTGGTAGAGGATGCTGCCCAGGGAATGATGGCTTCTTATAAGGGGAAGCCTCTGGGAACCATCGGGGATTTTGGCTGTTTTAGTTTCCATGAGACTAAAAATTACAGTATGGGCGAAGGCGGCGCGCTGCTGATAAGGGATGCCGGCTATATAGAAAGGGCGGAGATTTTCAGGGAGAAGGGCACGAACCGGAGCAAGTATTTCCGGGGACAGGTGGACAAGTACCGTTGGATGGACTTCGGTTCTTCTTACCTTCCCAGCGATATGAATGCGGCATATCTGTATGCCCAGCTGGAGGTGGCGGACGAAATCAACGATATCCGTCTGTCGAGATGGAAAAGCTATTACGAGAAGCTGCTGCCCTTGGCAGAGAGCGGCAGGATAGAGCTGCCCTTTATTCCGGAGGGATGCGTCCATAACGGGCATATGTTCTATATCAAGGCCGGGGATTTGGAGGAGCGGACGGCGCTTATTGATTTTCTGAAAAAAAATGGAATATTGGCAGTATTTCATTATGTTCCGCTGCATACGGCTCCGGCAGGGATGAAGTTCGGGAGTTTTCATGGGGAAGATAGGTATACCACAAAGGAAAGCGACAGAATTTTGCGTCTGCCCATGTTTTATAAGCTGACGGAGGAAGAAGTAGGATATATCAGCGGCAAAGTAAAGGAATTCTATGGTGCTTAAGGAATGGTACAAAAAGTATGAAAACTGCATATTGGCTTCCGGGCTGCTTTTGCTCCTGCTGTTGTTCGTAGGAATCCGTTATGATTATTATTACGAGTTGAATGACGATGTGCTGATGAAGGATTTGATGGCAGGAGTATATACCGGGGAACCGGAAGGACATAATATACAGGTAATGTATCCGTTGAGCCTTGCTGTGAGTTTGATTTACCGGCTTCTTCCTAAGGCGCCGGTATATGGGATTTTTTTATGCTTATGTCAGTATGGCTGCTTATGGCTGATAGTAAAACGGAGCTTTTGCTTTTGTAGGCGGACAGGAAAAAAACTGCTTCTGGCGGCTGCAGAGGAGTGTATCATCTGCGGACTGTTTCTGGAGCATCTGGTGTTTGTGCAATATAGTGTCACAGCGGCCTTGCTTTCGGCGGCGGCGGCATTTTTGTTTGTGACATCACAGCGGAAGGAGAAAACAGGAGGGTTTGTACGAAAGAATATAGGAAGCGTTCTCTTGGCAGTCTTGTCATTTCAGCTTAGGTCGGAAATGATGGAACTGCTGCTTCCCCTCATTTGTGCGGCAGGAGTATACAGCTGGTGCCGGGAAGAAAAAATTTTTACAAAAGAAAACTATAAGAAATATTTCACTGTTTTCGGCCTGATACTGGCAGGAATGGCGGTTTCCTGGGGAATAAACCGGGCTGCTTTTGCAGGCGGGGACTGGAAAGCATATGTGGATTTTTTTAACAGCCGGACGGAACTTTATGATTTTCAGGGTATTCCTTCTTATGAAGGGAACGAAGCGTTTTATAAAGAACTGGGGCTTGCAAAAGAGGAACAGTATATGCTGCTGGACCAGTATAATTTTGGTCTGGAAGAGACATTGGATACGGCGGTTTTAGATGCCGTAACGCAATACCAGAGTGCTTTGCGCAGTGACGGGGAGAAGTTTGGCGATATATTGAAAGAAAAACTGTTTCTGTACCGGTACCGGATATTTCATAAAGGACAGACGGATTCCGGTCTGCCTTGCGATTATCCGTGGAATTATATGGTGATTTTGGGATATGCAGCCGTTTTTCTCGTTGGAATGAAAAAAAATGTGCCGAAGGGGAGAGAAGGGCTGTGCCGGATGGGGAAAAACACCGGCTGTTTATTTTTTATGCTGGCAGTCAGGACGGCTCTATGGATGTTTTTGCTGATACGCGGGAGAGACCCGGTAAGAATTACCCATTCGTTATATCTGATGGAATTTTGCATTCTAATGGCCATGCTTTTCATGGAAGGTGCCGGGGAGATAGAAAAAGAACAGCCAAGAAGCGGGTGGTTTGGAGGGGCGGCCAAAGAAGCAGGATTTGCCGGGATTGCCGCTGTGATTCTTACGTTGACGGCAGTTCTTGCCATGTCTGAAGCGGTAGCCGGTTCCGATAAAAATTTTCAGGATAGGGAAAGGGCCAATGGGGTATACGAGAGCATGAAGGAATATGGACGGGCACATGGGGAATGCTTTTATTTTCAGGATGTGTATTCGGCAGTATCCTATCCGGAGGAACCTTATGCAGGGACGCCGTATTCGGAGAAACTGTTTGGGAAAACGGATAACAGCCTGGCAAATTATGATATTATGGGAGGATGGCTGGTCAAAAGCCCTTCCCAGAAGAAAAAGCTGGAGCTGTTTGGAATAGATTCTATGCAGGAAGGGCTGCTGTATCATGAGAATGTATATATGATGGCAGAACTGGACAAGGGAACGGATTATATAAGGGATTATTTCAAAGCCCAGGGCATCGGTGTGGAAGTGGAACAGACGGATGAAATATGCGGCATAATCGGTGTCTACCGGATAAGGACGAAGTGACAGGGGCAGGAACGCGGAGGATGCTTATGCAGAAGATTAGGATAGAAGGGCAGAAACTGGTTTTAAGGCTGATGGAATATGGGGATACGGACCGGATTGTGGAATGGCGGAACAAGGAGAGGGTATGGAGCCATTTTATATACCGGAAGATGTTTACCCCGGAAAGCCACCGCCATTGGATGGAGACAATGATTGATACCGGAAAGGCGCTCCAGTTTATCATCTGTGAAAAAGAAACGATGCGCCCCGTGGGGAGCGTGTATTTCCGCGACATTGACTGGATGAAAAAGGAAGCGGAGTATGGAATTTTCCTAGGGGAGGACGATGCCTTGGGAAAGGGCTACGGGACGGAAACTGCCAGGCTGGCGGTGGAGTATGCTTTTGGGGAAATGGGGCTGGAACGGCTGGTGCTGCGGGTTTTTACCGATAACCAGGCAGCGGTGAAAAGCTATGAAAACGCTGGGTTCCGGGTGGAAAAGCAGCTGAAAGACGTAGAATGCTCTGACGGGGAAAGGAAGGATATGTTTTTCATGTCAGTGCAAAAGGAAAAGCTGCTCAGCTTTGTCATTCCCTGCTACCGGTCCGAACAGACGCTGCCCCTTGTGGTAAAGGAAATTAAAGAAACGCTACAGCGTCTGAAAGATCAGGGAAAAGCCTATGACTATGAGATTGTGCTGGTAAACGACTGTTCCCCGGATGATACCTTTTCCGTTATCAGGCAACTCTGTCAGGAGGATAAGAAAGTCATAGGGGTTAATCTGGCCAGAAACTTCGGCCAGCATGCGGCTCTTATGGCGGGTTTCCATCAGGTCAGGGGGGATATTGTCATCTGCCTGGATGATGACGGGCAGACGCCTGCGGATGAGGCAGGCAAGCTGCTGGAGGAAATAGAAAAGGGCTCTGATGTGGTTTATGCCCGTTACGAGCACAAAAAACATTCTGCCTTCCGCAATTTCGGGAGCTGGCTGAATGAAGAGATGGCAAAGGTTATGCTGGGCAAGCCCAAGGATTTATATGTTTCCAGTTATTTTGCCGCAAAGCGTTTTGTGGTGGAGGAGATGAAAAAGTATACCAATGCCTATCCCTATGTGATTGGCCTGGTGCTCCGGACAACGAAAAGGATCAGCAATGTGACGGTCTGCCATAGGGAAAGACAAGTCGGGACGTCGGGATATACCTTCGGGAAATTAATCGGCCTTTGGTTCAACGGCTTTACTGCATTCAGTGTAAAACCGCTGCGGCTTGCCACTGCGGTGGGATGCACTTGTTCTGCGGCAGGATTTATATATGGAATTTATACGGTAATCAAGAAACTGGTTAATCCTAATGTACCTTTGGGATTCAGCTCCCTGATGGCTGCCATTGTATTTATGGGAGGAATGACGATGGTGATGCTGGGACTGGTGGGAGAATATGTGGGAAGAATGTATATATCCATGAATAATTCGCCTCAGTTTGTTATTAGAGAAACCGTAACAGGAGGTAGGGATGAGAAGAAAGCGGATGGGACTGGAGGCGTCCCTGGCGTTTGCGGGAGTCTGGGGGCTGCCGTATATGCTGAATCTGAAGGGGAATGGACTTGCAGTAAGCAATAGCTGGTTCGGAGTATTTGTATGGGGTGTTTTGTGGTTTTGCATCCATAAAGCGGCAGAAGGAATAAAAGCAAGAGAAAGAAGAGGGACAGGGGCGGCATGTGTGCTGGGCTTTTGTTTTTCTCTTGCACTTGTCTTTGGCGTTTCGCTGGAACGGGCACAAAGCGTTGACTTTGGCAACGGAAAGATGTGGCTTTCGGCGGCGGTATGGACGGTGATTTTTACCCTTTGGATATGCAAGTGCTGGGAATATATCGAAAAACAAGCGGAAACAGGCGGATTTTTTTCGGAACGTGGGAAAAACAAGGGAAGCGGAAGAGCCGAAGAAGAAGCAGGAGCCGGAAAATGCAGGAGCTGGAAAAAGAGGATAAACCGGTGGACGGAAAGGTGGGAGGGGCTGTCTGGAACAAAGAGGGCGGTAATTATGATATGTTTTTTCCTGCTGTGCTGGCTGCCGGTATTTCTCGCGGTATATCCGGGTTTTTTTGTATATGATGCGCAGGATGAATTTATTCAGGTACAGACTAGGAACTTTACCACCCATCATCCTCTCCCCCATGTGCTGCTGCTGGGCGGCATCATACTGGCAATCCATAAATTGACCGGTTCTTATAATGCAGGAATTGCTGTATATACCTTGCTGCAGATGTGTCTGATGGCGGGAGTATTTGCTTTTGTTCTGTCTTATATGAGAAAATGCAAGGTAAAGAGGCTGTTTAGGGTAATCACCGCCTTGTACTTCGGTTTTTTCCCTGTTATTGTGATGTTTGTGCTTTGCTCTGCCAAGGACGGAATTTTTACGGCGGCGCTGCTGCTTTTGCTGATTGCTCTGGATGAAATGACAAAGGAGGGGGAAACCTTTTTTAAGGGATGGAAAAAGCCTTTCTTTTTCGGTATCAGCGCATTAGTGATGATGTGTTTCAGGCACAATGGGATGTATGCCTTTCTTGTGCTGTCTCCTTTTCTTCTTATTTATATGAAGGGATGCAGAAAAAAGCTTGCCGCTCTTTTGGGAATCACTTTTGCGGCATATTTTCTTTTATCTTCAGGACTGGCCGCTTTTTTTTCGGCAGGGGAGCCGGAAAAGCAGGAAATGCTTACCGTACCTATACAGCAGCTGGCAAGAGTCTATAAATATGACAAAGAAAGTTTAAGCCAGGAGGAACTGGAAACATTGTACGAAATTCTTCCTGAAAAGGCGTTTTCCTTTTATGCGCCGAAGGTTTCCGACGGTGTGAAAATATGGTTTCAGAACGATGCCTTTGCTCAAGATCCTATAAAATACGGAAAGCTTTGGCTGACAACCGGACTGAAACATCCGTTGGCATATTGCAATGCCTGGTTTATGACCTCTTACGGTTTTTGGTATCCGGATACGATAATTGATGTATACAGAGGAAACAGTGTCTTTACCTTCACTTATGAGGACAGTTCGTTTTTCGGTTACGAAGTGGAACAGCCTGGAATCAGACAAAGCAAGATTCCCTGGCTGGACGCCTGGTACCGTAAAATGTCCCTGGAAATCGCCCAGCAGAAAATTCCGGTGGTTTCCATGCTGTTTTCTCCGGGTTTTCTTTTCTGGCTGTTTGCCTTTATGGCAGGATATGCGTATTATAGGAAGGAATATAGAACCCTATTCCCCTATGCCATGATATTTCTCATATGGCTGACCGTAATATTGGGTCCCACCTATCTGCCCCGGTATGTCCTAATCTTATGGTTTGCGCTGCCGGTGGCAGCAGGGGAACTGAAGTAAAGACAAATCAAAAGACGCTCCTTAGGAAATATGTTCTCTGGCTGCGCTAAGATTTTGGTGCGAGTGATTAGAAGTTCTTCTCACGCTACATCCTTGTAAACTGAAAGCAACTGTGCTATACTTACCCAAGTAAAAAACATTAAGAAACACTAAGGCTGCCAAGGACGCAGCCTAAGAGTTTCTAAATGTTTAGAAAAATGCCTGAAATACGGCATTGTTCATCCAGATTTGTGATTTCCCAGAGCGGAATCATTGGATTAGTATGCCGGCATCCGGGTTTGCGGGGCTGGCAGCATGGAGGATTTATATGTATAAAGTGGTGAAAAAGAGCCGTGCGATACAATGCATTATTATTTTGCTTGCATTATTTGCTATGGTTACAATATTTCCGCTGCGGATATGGGAAGAAAATATCTCTTCGGTGAGCAATCAGGTTCTTGCGGGTTCTTCCGACAGCGTATGTGATGATTATATGCTGCAGCGTTTTATTGCCCAGTATGATCATTTGGGTACGATAAATCTGTAT
The DNA here is from genome assembly GCA_003488965.1 of Lachnospiraceae bacterium. GTDB lineage: Bacteria > Bacillota > Clostridia > Lachnospirales > Lachnospiraceae > Kineothrix. The sequence continues at coordinate 13,773 of DNJW01000083.1, forward strand.
GTGGTGGATTTTGAAAACGGCTGGGACAGAGATGAGCGGGTTGATAAGTTTATTTTCCGCATGCTGGATTCGGATATGGAGATTATGTTCGAAGAACTGATTGACATGCGGTTTTACGAACTTCCCGGTTTTTGTACAGTCTATATTAACGAAGATGTGGAGGTAGGAAAGGATTATTATTTTTTCCTGCAGGGAATGAACGGAAGCCGGGTATGGTTTGGGCTGGAGGAAACAGCGGCGGCGGGAACGCCTTACGTGAGCCGGCTGATTTATAATTATGACGAACTGGAAGGCTATAATGTAATCGGAGAATACAATTATACTGTACCGCTGCGCAAGGAAAAGGTATTTCTGTATGATGCGCTTATATTGGCAGCGGCGGTTCTTCTCATAGGGGCGGTAGAACTTTATTATCGGATAACCAAAAGGGACAAGCTGATTACTGTGGAGAAAGTGCTGCGGTATACGGCCAATCTGCTTGTGGGAGCCGGTATGGCATATATTTTCTGGATTGTGAGTATACGCCGGTTTTTCAGCGGAAACTGGGTGGATAATCTGTTTTATACAGCCGGCGTTCTGTTGGGATTTGGCACCTTGTTTTATATGATTAATCATAAGAGGAGCAGGGAGAAATATATCCCTTTAACGGAAAGAGTGAAAAATAACTGGGGCAATATACTGCAGACGGTATTTATTGCGGCAGGAGTATGGGCATGCTGTAATTATATGAACGGTCTTTATGATATTCATCATAGGGCAGCGGAGCGCCAGTTTATTGTATTTTTGACCTTGGCGGCTATTGTGATGTGTGAAAAGAAAGAGATTCTGAATAAGCTGACCGTCATTTATGGAGTGGCGGCTCTTGGCATTGTCTTATGGTATAGGAGCATCTATGTGGATTACCTTGCCATGGACGAATGGGATTTGAAGATTTTACGCTGGGGTATTCTGGCGATTGTATTATCGGGTTTTTTGATTGTGAATATTGTGCGGCAGCTGATTATGGTGATTGCCGGTAAAAAGAAGATGCCTATTCCTTCCTGGTGGTACAGCATACTTCTGGCGCTGTTTTTTGTACTGATTATTGTGTTCCGGAATACCAGATGGTGGACGGTGGCACTGGCTGTAGGATTTACTTTGTTTTATATCCGTTATGCTCTTTGGGATAAAAAGGTGTATTTGCTGCAAAATATATGTAACGGGCTGTTATTGAATTTTATTGTTTCCATGCTGTTTTCTTTTGCAAGGAGGCCTTTTCTGTCATGGATTTATCCCAGATTCCCGTTTATTTTCCATACGGTAACGGTGACGGCTGTGTATATGACATTTATTATGTGCGCCGCGCTGATGAAGCTGGCGGACCGGTATAAGGAGTGCTTCTGCGGACAGCAGGGAGAGATTCCGAGGGGACTGCAGGGGCTTCGGTGCATCTGGAAAGAACTGCTTTTATTTGGTCTGTCAGGAACCTACATGCTGTTTACGGCTTCCAGAACAGGCTTTTTGGCAGTGGCGGTTATGCTGGCGGTGACTCTGATATTCCTTGCCATGGATATAAAAGAAAAAAGGATAAAGGGGATTGCCTTGTTTATCGGAATGATGGTCTGCTGTGTAGTGTGGTGTTTCCCCGCAGTATTTACTGCCCAGAGAATTTTTCCGGCCATGTTTGGCAATATTTTCAGATATGAGGTGGAGGAATTTCCTGACGCTGTGACAAGAGGGGATGAACTGGACTCTATGTATTATATTACGGTTCCTAGGTTTGCGGAGGTATTTAACAATAAGATATTCGGCATACCGGAAAGCGGAAGCAGTTCTTATGAAAGAAGCGAAGAATATCAAAAGTATAGGGCAAAGCGGTATAACAGCAAAGGGGAAGTGGTATGGGATGGCAGTATTGCCGATTTATATGGAGAAGAAACAGAGCCTGCAGGAGAAAATACTGCGGACGGAGAAAGCGGGGCAGGTGTGCCGGACCAGAAATTGAATATTATCGGTATTAAGACAGAGGAAGAGAGGGCTGAGGAGGAAGCGGAGGCTGCCAAACGGGCACAGGAAGCACAAAACAGCCGTTCTGAGGAAGAAGAAACAAAAGAGCAGGAAGAAGAACCTGTGGAAGATTTAAGCGTATATGAAAAAACCGAGGAATATGCCAACGGAAGAATGGATATTTTCCGGGCATATCTGTCGCAGCTGAATATGGAAGGCCATGATGATATGGGGGCGGTACTGCCGGACGGCAGCTTGTCCGTGCATGCTCATAATATTTATCTTCAGGTGGCCTATGACCATGGAATTGCGGTGGGAGTAATGTTCCTTCTTGTAGGGGCGGGAACCTTTGTCCAGGGCTGTATCTTCTATAAGAGAAGAAAGCGGCAGGTGCCTTGTGCGGCTATGCCTGCGGCGGCAGTGGCAGCATTTGCCATGGCCGGTCTGGTGGAATGGATTTTCCATCTTTGCCATCCGGCGGGATTTGTGCTGATGCTGGTACTGGCTCCTTTGATTTTTGGTATGGGAGATAAAAAGGATAAAGCAAATGAAAAGAGATAAAAAACCTTTTAATGTAAAACTGTTTTATAGGAGAACATGCCTGATTATCTATGATATAATCAGTGTGATATTTGCCAGTTATATGGCGGTATTGATTCGTTATGAGTTCCGGCTGGATATGGTGCCGGAGCACTTTCTGGCTCCTATTAACCGTTTTTTGCCGGTGAATATTCTGCTGACGCTTTTTGTTTTCTATTTATTCAGGCTGTATCATAGCCTATGGGCTTTTGCGGGGGAAACAGAACTGCAGAATCTGGTAGTTTCCTGCGTGATTTCCGCTGTTTTGAACAGCGTAGGGCTGCAGTTTTTTAAAACAACGGAACAGCCGGTGCCGAAAAGCTATTATTTTCTGTATATGTTCGTGCTAATCAGCATGATGTTTGTGAGCCGTTTTTCCTACCGTTTCCTGCGGAGCTTGAAGCATAAGCAGCAGAACAAGAAAAACGGGATTTCGGTTATGGTAATCGGTGCGGGGGAAGCGGCAAATGTGATTATTAAGGAGATTGTAAACAGCAATTTCAGTACTATGGTAATCCGCTGTATTATTGATGATGACAAAGGAAAATGGGGAAGATATATTCAGGGAATTAAAGTGGCCGGCGGAAGGGAAAGGATTATTGAATGCGCCGATATTTATGATATTGACGAGATTATTGTAGCAATGCCGTCTATATCCAGGGCGGAGCTGCGGAAAATTCTGGAGATATGCAAAGAGACAAACTGTAAGCTGCGTTCCCTGCCGGGTATGTACCAGCTGGTAAACGGCGAGGTAAATGTAAGCAAACTGCGGGATGTGGAAGTGGAGGATTTGCTGGGCAGGGATCCTATTACCGTGGATTTGGACTCTATTCTGGGCTATGTCCAGAATAAAGTGGTGCTGATTACCGGAGGCGGCGGTTCCATAGGCAGTGAGCTTTGCCGCCAGATTGCCTGCCATAAGCCGAAGCACCTGATTATTCTGGATATTTATGAAAATAATGTGTATGATGTACAGCAGGAACTAAAGACTAAGTATCCGGAGCTAAAGATGACGGTGCTGATTGCTTCTGTGCGCAATACTAACCGGATGAACTGGATATTCAATAAATATAAGCCGGAAATTGTTTACCATGCCGCGGCCCATAAGCATGTTCCCCTGATGGAGGACAGCCCTAATGAGGCGGTAAAAAACAATGTATTCGGAACCTGGAAAACGGCACAGGCTGCTGCTTTTTACGGAGTAAAGAAATTTGTGCTGATTTCTACCGATAAGGCAGTCAATCCGACCAATATTATGGGGGCAAGCAAACGTATTTGCGAGATGATTATCCAGACCTTTAATAACCACTACGATACGGAATTTGTAGCCGTCCGTTTTGGCAATGTGCTTGGCAGCAACGGCAGCGTAATTCCGTTGTTCCGCAAACAGATTATGGCAGGAGGTCCGGTAACGGTAACCCACCCGGAAATTATCCGGTATTTTATGACCATTCCAGAAGCGGTATCCTTGGTACTGCAGGCAGGAGCCTATGCAAAGGGCGGGGAAATTTTTGTCTTGGATATGGGGGAACCGGTAAAAATATTGGATTTGGCGGAGAATCTGATACGTCTGTCGGGCTATCGTGTAGGCGAGGATATTAAGATAGAGTTTACCGGCCTGCGTCCCGGCGAAAAACTGTATGAAGAGCTGCTGATGGATGAAGAGGGAATGAAAGAAACTGCCAATCGGCTGATTCATGTGGGGAGACCCATAGAAATTGATGAGATGCAGTTTTATGTGCAGCTGAAAAAACTGAAGGAAGAATCAAAAAATGAAAGCGGGGATATCCGTCCGCTGATAAAAGAGATTGTGCCTACTTATCATTACCATTGATAGGTTTTATAGTCATATGTTTTGTATTTAGGAGGAAAGGCATTGTTATGGAAAGAAAAAGGATTTATTTATCCTCCCCTACGATGCACGGGAAGGAACAGGAATTTGTAAAGGAAGCGTTTGACACCAACTGGGTAGCTCCTCTTGGACCGAATGTGGACGGATTTGAAAAAGAACTGGCGGAATATGTAGGGATTTCCCATGCGGCGGCGCTGGCTTCCGGTACGGCGGCCATTCATCTGGCATTGAAGCTGCTGGGTGTAAAGGAAGGAGATGTAGTATTTTCTCCTACGCTGACTTTTTCCGCAACTTGTAATCCGATTGTTTATGAGAAGGCGACGCCGGTGTTTATTGATTCGGAAACCGATACATGGAATATGTCGCCGGAAGCTTTGGAACGGGCCTTTGAAAAGTATCCGGCTCCCAAGGCGGTGATTGTGGTTCATTTGTATGGAACATGCGCCAAGCTGGACGAAATTATGGATATCTGCAAAGCCCATGGAACGGTTTTGGTGGAAGATGCGGCGGAATCTTTGGGAAGTACGTATAAGGGAAAACATACAGGTACCTTTGGAAAGCTGGGTATTTATTCTTTTAACGGAAATAAGATTATTACCACATCCGGCGGCGGCATGCTGGTATCCGAGGATGAGGAAATGATAAAAAAAGCACGGTTTCTCTCCACCCAGGCGAGAGACCCTGCAAGGCATTATCAGCATTCCCAGATTGGCTATAATTACCGTATGAGCAATATTACGGCGGGAATCGGAAGAGGTCAGCTCTTATCGCTGGAAGAGCATAAAAGATTGAAGAAGGCTATCTATGAAAAATATAAAGAAGCTTTTGCAGATATTCCGGAGATTCAGATGAATCCGCTAAATCCTGACGGGGATGACAACTGCTGGCTGTCGGGTATGGCGCTGGAAAAAGGGTGCAAGGTAACGGCGGATATGGTATTGGATGCGCTGGAAGCGGAAAACATAGAGGCAAGGCCTATCTGGAAGCCGATGCATCTGCAGCCGGTTTTTGAAAGCTGTGATTTTATTACTCTTGGCAAAAACGGGGAAAGCGTGGCGGAGGATATCTTTAACCGGGGATTATGCCTGCCTAGCGATATTAAGAATACAGAGGAAGATATGGAGAGGATTATTGGGATTATACGCGATTTGTTTGCTTAAATAGGGCTTATTGGGGAATTGCGGGGGAATTGTGAGAATATTCAGCAAATTTATTCCCGGAAGCAACGAGCCAAGCAGCCGCGCTTATAGAGGGGCTTTGATTGGTTTCGCAATTGACCAAAGACGCTTTTTGAGTTGAATTTGAGTAAGCACATAAATGTGTGGGCCGGGAAAGGAGCATAGCTGCTGGTATGTATCGGAGGTTTATGAAGAGAGGCTTGGATTTTGTTTTATCCTTGGCAGGGATTTTGGTTTTGAGTCCGGTGCTTTTGGTGCTGGCGGTTATGGTGCGCTGTAAGCTGGGGAGTCCGGTGCTTTTTAGGCAGGAGAGGCCCGGAAAGGATGAAAAGATTTTTACGCTCTGTAAATTCCGGACGATGACGGATAAAAAGGATAAAGAGGGAAAGCTGCTGCCGGACAGCGAAAGACTGACGAAATTCGGGAGGCTGCTGCGGGCAACCAGTCTGGACGAGCTGCCGGAGCTGTTCAATATTCTAAAAGGCGATATGAGTATTATCGGTCCGAGACCCCTTCTTGTTTCCTATCTGCCTTATTATACGGAGGAAGAAAGGCTGCGCCACCATGTCAGGCCGGGATTGACAGGGCTGGCCCAGGTCAGCGGAAGAAATTACATTGACTGGGACAAGCGTATGGAAAAAGATGTGGAGTACGTGAAAAATCTTTCTTTTGCCATGGATGTAAAGGTACTGTGGATGACGGTAAAAACGGTATTGGGTCATAGCGATGAGGTGGCGGAAGATACCAACGCGGTGGAAGGAAATTTTGCCCAAATCAGACAGAAACGGCTGGAGGAGACGGGAAAATTGAAATAGGAGGTCCGGCAAAGGATGAACATCTTGATTTTAAGCGCAGGAACGCGGAATAAAATTGTACAGTATTTCAAAAAAGAATTGGAGGGGCAGGGGAAGGTGATTGCTACGGACTGCTCCAATCTGGCTCCGGCTGTTTACGAGGCGGACAAGTTTTATCTTGTGCCGAGGATATCGGAGCCGGGATATATAGAAATCATTTTGGATATCTGTAAAAAGGAAAGAATAAACGGCGTCTTTTCTTTGATTGATCCTGAGCTTAGTCTTCTTGCAAAGGAAAGAGAGCGGTTTCTGGCAGTGGGCGCATGTCCCATAGTTCCAGATTATGAATTGGTGGAAACTTGCTTTGACAAATACAAGATGTATCAGCTGCTTTGTAAAATGGGAATCCCTACGGGCAGATGCTATGTGGATAAAGAAGAGTTTTACCGGGATGAGAAAGATGGAAAAATTTCCTATCCGGTATTTGTGAAACCGGTAAAGGGAAGCGCCAGCATTAATATCAACAAGGTTTACGGAAGCAAAGAGATAGAGGTGCTGTTTGAATTATATGATGACCTGATGATACAGGAATATATGGATGGTACAGAATTCGGCGCGGATGTTTATGCGGATATGAAAACCGGAAAATGCACTTCCGTCTTTGTAAAAGAGAAAATTAAGATGCGTGCAGGAGAAACGGACAAATCCGTATCGGTAAAGGATGAAGGACTGTTTGCAATGCTCCGGGAATTTACGGAGACGTGCGGATTCCGGGGAATGATAGATATTGATATTTTTAAAATCGGACAAACATACTATATTTCGGAAGTGAATCCCCGTTTTGGGGGCGGCTATCCCCATGCCTATGAATGCGGCGTGAATTTTCCGGCTCAGGTAATACGGAATTTAAAAGGAGAAAGCAACGAGGACAGAACCGGAGATTATAAAGCCGGGGTATGTATGATGAAGTACAATGAAATTCAGATAAAGGATATGGAAAATATGGAGATTATCGGATAAATGAGTACAATACTTGTATTAACAAATTCTTCCGGCGGTTTATATGATTTCAGGAATGAACTGCTGGTAAGGCTGCTGGAAAAACACAAAGTAATTATCAGCCTTCCTGATACAACAAAGGTAAAAGAGCTGGAGGAGGAAGGATGTGAAATCATCACCACTCCGATTAACAGGCGGGGAGTGAACCCGAAGGAGGATGGTAAATTATTTTGTGAGTACCGGAAGCTGTTAAAAAAGATAAAACCGGATTTGGTGATTACTTACACAATAAAGCCTAACATTTACGGCGGTTTTGCATGCCGTCTGGCGCGGATTCCTTATATGGCTACGATTACCGGGCTGGGAGGCGCTTTTGACAGAAAAGGGCTGTTTTTGAAGATGATTATAACTATGTACCGTATGGGACTGAAAAAGGCGGAATGTGTTTTTTTCCAGAACACCGAGAATATGGGCATTTTTTCCGGTTATCACATATGCGGGAAAACAAAACGTCTGGTAAACGGCTCCGGTGTAAATCTGGCAAGGCATAGATTTGAAGAATATCCGGCGGAAAGCAGGCGAATCTTTCTTTTTGTGGGAAGGGTAATGAAGGAACGGGGGATTTTGGAATATCTGGAAGCGGCGGTGCGCCTGCACAGAGATGATGTGGAATTTGCCGTTCTGGGCTATTGCGATGAGGACTATCAGGATTTGCTGGACGAATACGAGGAAAAAGGCATTATCAGCCAATGGGGATTTCATACGCAGGTGCATCCCTTTCTGGCAAAGGCAAGCGCTATTGTAGTGGCGTCGTTTCATGAAGGAATGTCCAATGCCTTAATTGAGGCGGCTGCTACGGGGAGGGCCGTAATCGCTTCGGACATCAGCGGATGCAGGGAGGCTTTTGAAGAAGGAGTTACCGGATTTGGATTCCGGCCGGGAGATGCGGATGATTTGATATGCGCTATGGAAAAATTTCTGGCACTTTCCCCAAAGGAGCAGGCAGCCATGGGAAAGGCGGCCAGGGAGAAAATGGAAAAGGAGTTTGACAGAAGACTTGTGGTGGACGCTTATGTGGAGGAAGCGGAAAGAATTCTAAAGTAGATAGTTTTTACAAGAATAGGAGGAAATGGGAATGGACTTGTATGAGAAGCTGGTGAGCGGAGAAGAAAAGCTTTCTTTGGTGGGGCTGGGATATGTAGGAATGCCTATTGCGGTAGCTTTTGCCAGAAAGGTGAAGGTAGTAGGGTTTGATTTGAATGAGCAGAAAATCGGGTTGTATCAGTCAGGAATTGACCCTACCAATGAAGTGGGCGGCGAGGTGATAAAAAATACTTCGGTGGAATTTACGGCGGATGCGTCTAAGCTTCGGGAGGCAAAGTTCCATATTGTGGCGGTGCCCACGCCTGTC
>DNJW01000083.1:22869-34539 GCA_003488965.1 Lachnospiraceae bacterium
ACGCCTGTCAATGACGACCATACGCCGGATTTGACGCCGGTAGAAGGAGCCAGCCGTCTGTTGGGACAGAATCTGGTAAAAGGCTCTGTGGTGGTTTTTGAGTCTACCGTATATCCCGGCGTAACGGAGGATATCTGTGTGCCTATTCTGGAAGCGGAATCGGGACTGAAATGCGGGGTGGATTTTAAAATCGGTTATTCGCCGGAAAGGATTAATCCGGGGGATAAAGTGCACAGGCTGGAGACGATTACGAAGATTGTATCCGGTATGGATGAAGAGACTTTGGACACTGTGGCAAAGGTGTATGAGCTTGTGGTGGAGGCAGGGGTTTACCGTGCGGAATCCATTAAAGTGGCGGAAGCGGCGAAGGTAATTGAAAACAGTCAGAGAGATATCAATATTGCATTTATGAATGAACTGTCCATTATTTTCCATAAAATGGGAATTGATACGAAAGCAGTACTGGATGCGGCGGGAACAAAGTGGAATTTCTTAAAATTTTCCCCGGGTCTGGTGGGCGGACACTGTATCGGCGTAGACCCTTATTATCTGACATATAAAGCGGAGGAACTGGGCTACCATTCCCAGATTATACTTTCGGGAAGACGGATTAATGACGACATGGGCAGATATGTGGCGGAAAGCCTTGTAAAGAACCTGATTAAGAGCGACATTCCGGTAAAAGGGGCGAAAGTGGCTATCCTGGGCTTTACTTTTAAGGAGAACTGTCCGGATACAAGAAATACAAAAGTAATTGATATTTATAAGGAACTGGGAGAATACGGGATAAAGCCGGCAGTGGTAGACCCGGCGGCGGATGCGGATGAAGCAAAAAGACTTTATGGAATTACTTTCTGCGATGTAAAAGAGATAAAGGATATGGACGCAGTAGTAGTGGCAGTGGCGCATTCCCGTTTTTTGGAGCTGTCCAAAGAGGATATTGCAGCATTTTTCAATCCTCAGCATAAGGTAAAGGTGCTGATGGATATTAAGGGTTTGTTCGATAAGAAGGACTTTCAGGAAGATTATTTGTATTGGAGATTATAATGACGAAAAAGGCAAGGTCGGGCGCGCTTCTCCTGCTGCTTTTGGCGGTATTTCTCGGAATGTTCGCCATTTTCGGTCCGGGGATATACAATGATTCGGATCAGTATTTAAAAATGCATATTCATCGGGAACCCTTATATCCGTTATTTTTAGCTGCTCTCAGGGGAATTTTTCAGGAGGGGTGGCTGATTGCCATGGGGATTATCCAGAATGTGTTTGCGGCAGTGAGCATATGGCTGTTTGCGGAGTATATAAGCGAAAGGTTTGAACTGAGCTTATGGCAGGAAATCATGGTGATAGTGATTCACCTGATGCCCCATATGGTAACTAAGTACATTTCTTCCCTGCATCTTTTTATTACGAATTCGGTAATGAGCGAAGCCCTTTGCCTGCCGCTGTTTACCTTGTTTCTTCTGGAATGTTTTAAGATGTTTACCCAAAAGAAAGAAAAGGAGTTCTGGAAAGCGGCGGCGGCAGGACTTGTTTTTGCTTTTGTCATATCCCTTGCCAGAACACAGATGATAGTGACAATTCTTATATGGCTGGCAGTATTTGCTGCCAGAATCCTGTTATGGCCCAGGGAACGCTGGAGGCGCAGGACATGGCAGAAAGTCAGGGACGGAAAATGGAAGGCGGTTCGTCTGCTGACAGCCACAGCTGTAGTTGCCGGTATATTTGCGGTACGGCTGTTGGCGGTGAAAAGCTATAATTTGGTATTTAACGGGCATTTTATCAATAATACTTATGGAACTGTCAATACGCTGACCAATATTCTTTACGCATCGGACAGAGAGGACGGCGTAAGGATTAGGGACGGGCAAGCCAGAGAGTTCTTTTATTATATGTATGATTTGACGGAGGAAAGGCAGGCAAATTACAAATATGCGGGCAGTTCCTTTACGGAAAAGGCGGAGCATATCGAAGCATGGCATGACACCATCAAATACGAGATGATAGAGGACGTATTTTATCAGACCTATGATAAGACAGTGACCAGCGACTATATTATCCAGAACCTGATGGCGGATGAAACGGCGGGAAAAATTATCCGTGGGATTTTGCCGGCCTGTTTCTGGCGGTGGGCAGGAAACTATCTGCTGATTGCCGGCTATGGCCTAATCCGCAGCATTGCTGTAGTCCATCCGGTAATCAATTGGATAGCGGTTCTTATCTATCTGTCCGCACTGGCGCTTACTGTGTTTGTTTACCGGAAAGAACCGGAGAGTCCGGCGGTTCCTGTTATGCTGATTTCCATACTGGCGATATTGGCCAATGTGGGAGCCGTATCGGTGACCATTATGTGTCTGTCAAGATATATGATTTATGGATTTGCACCGTTCTATACGGGATATTTTCTGCTGCTGGCGGAGGGGAGGAGAAAGGTATGGGTACGAAGATAAAGGGTGTGACAGCTTAGAATTTTGCAATTGACTAATATATCTTTAAGGAAAGGAGATTTGCGTTTATGCGCAAAGAAAAACAACATGGGATATAAAGAACTGAAATTTGATGAAAACAGCGTATTCTTAGTAACCGGCGGCGCCGGATTTATAGGCTCCAATCTTTGCGAAGCCCTTCTGTCCATGGGTTATACGGTCAGATGCCTGGATAATCTTTCCACCGGCAAGTATGAAAATATAGAACCTTTTACCAAGCTGGACAGGTTCACGTTTATCAAAGGAGATATCCGTGAACTGGATACTTGTATGGATGCCGTGAAGGGAGCGGATTATGTGCTGAGCCAGGCGGCATGGGGAAGTGTGCCCAGAAGCATAGAAATGCCGCTTTTATATGAAGAAATCAATATCAGGGGGACACTGAATATGATGGAGGCAAGCCGCCAGAATGGGGTGAAAAAGTTTGTATATGCTTCCAGTTCTTCTGTTTACGGGGACAATCCCCAGCTTCCCAAAAAGGAAGGAGTGGAAGGAAAAGTGCTGTCCCCTTATGCCCTGACGAAAAAGGTGGACGAGGAATACGGCAGACTGTATAAGGAGTTATACGGCTTGGACACTTATGGGCTGCGCTATTTTAATGTATTTGGCAGAAGGCAGGACCCGGACGGGGCATATGCCGCCGTGATTCCTAAGTTTATCAGGATGCTGATGAACGGAGAGGCGCCTACGATTAACGGCGACGGAAAGCAGTCCCGTGATTTTACGTATATTGATAATGTGATTGAGGCGAATTTAAAAGCATGTCTTGCCCCCGGCGAAGCAGCAGGAAATGCGTTCAATATCGGAGCAGGCGGCAGGGAATACCTGATTGACGTTTATTACGACCTTTGCAAGGCTCTGGGAAAAGAAATGGAGCCGGTTTTCGGACCGCCCCGGTTGGGAGATATCAGGGATTCCAACGCGGATATATCAAAAGCAAGGAAACTGTTGGGATATGACCCGGAATATGATTTTGCAGAGGGAATCCGTCTGGCAATTGACTGGTATAAGGAGAATTTATGAAATATAAAGTGGTAGTATTCGGGGTAAAAGATACCTCCGAAAATATTGTAGAATTTATTCATCAGAAAATATGTCCGGTAGATTTGGTGATTACCATAAGCAAAGAGGTGCTGAATAAAAATCAGGTTTCCGGCTTTAAGGGTCTGTCGGTACTGACGGATAAATATGGGATTCCGGTTTTTGAAGCGGACAGCTACTTTCTGACCGATGACAAGACAAGAGTTTTTATGGAAAAAAATGAATTTGAGATTGCCGTTTCCATGGGCTGGCAAAGGCTGATTCCCAAATATGTATTGGATAAATTTGAATATGGCGTATATGGGTTTCATGGAAATTGCGGATATCTTCCTTTCGGCAGGGGCAGATCGCCTCTTAACTGGTCGATTATTCAGGGGGATACCAGATTCAATCTGAATCTGTTCCGCTATGACGAAAAGGCGGACAGTCCGAATGTCTTTGCCACAGAGATGTTTGCCATTACATGTCATGACGATATAAGGACCGCCCAGTATAAAAATATGATTTGTTCCAAAAATCTTATCCGCAGGCTGCTGAAGGCTTATGAAACGGGAAATATTGTGATACGGACGGAGTCTAAGGATTTTGATTCCTGGTATACCAAGAGAACAGCGGCGGACGGCAAGATTGATTTCCATGCACGGACAAGGGATATTTATAATTTAATCCGGGGTGTGGCGGCACCTTTTCCCGGAGCGTTTGCCATGTGTATAAAAGGGGCTTCGCAAGAGAAAGTAACTATATGGGAGGCGCATCCCTTCGACGAGATAATAGATTTTTCGGCTTATGCGCCGGGGGAGGTAGTGGATGTGTTTGACGGGAAGCCGGTAGTGCGCACCGTGGATGGTTCGCTGCTGATTGACAGATATGAATGCAGCTGTCAGATAGAAACGGGAGACATTCTGGAATAGACGGATACAGGAATGGTGAAAGATTGAAAATTAGAAATTTTCAATCTGGAGATTTGTGCTACGCACAAAGTCTCCGGACTTTGAAAGGAGCATAATTATAACGATGAAAATAGCAGTCCGGATGGACGATATTACGCCGGAAATGGATTGGAAAAAATTTAATGATTTTAAGGCTCTTCTGGATGAATATGGAATCAGGCCGCTGATAGGGGTAGTACCGGATAATCAGGATCCGCTGTTGAACAGAGGAAATGAAAATTATGAGCAAGAAAGCCGTCTTGTGCCGGCGGATTTCTGGGAATATGTGAGAAGACTGCAAAAGCAGGGATGGATCATTGCCATGCATGGATACCGGCATGTATATACACAGAAAAAGGGGGGATTGTTCCCCCTGAATCATTTTTCGGAATTTGCCGGCCTGCCTTATTCCGTGCAGCTTGCCATGCTGGAAAAAGGGAAAAATATTTTAAAATCCCACGGGATAGAAACAGATATTTTTATGGCACCGGCTCACTCTTATGACAAAAATACATTGAAAGCCCTGAAACAGACGGGATTTTCTAAGATAACGGACGGATTTGGAACCGGTCCATATATCTGGAACGGAATGAGTTTTTATCCCATTTCCTTCCGGCTGGAAAACAGCCTGAAAAGAAAGAGCGGGATGACTGCCATGGTGGTTCATGCCAATACAATGAGCGAAAAAGATATGGACAGATACCGCAGGATTTTCAAGGAAAAGGACATGATTTCCTACGGGGAATATTTAAATGCAAAAGCAGTCAAAAGAGGAGCCATAGGGCGTGGCATGGAATATATGCTGGCATGGATAAAGTATATGCTGGTGAAGCTTTTGTAGTGACTAATAAAAAAGAAGTGAAAAGGAGAATTCCAGTGGGAAAACCAGTGCGTGTATTGCATGTGCTCGGCGGGCTTGGCCTGGGCGGGGCGGAAAGCCGTATTATGGATTTGTACCGTTGTATGGACAGGGAAAAGGTGCAGTTTGATTTTCTCGTGCATCAGGACGGCGCCGGGCAAGGCCGGGAGCAGGAGCAGATGGTCCGCTGTCCCGAATTTTATGATGAAGAGGTGAAGTCCTTGGGCGGAAACATTTACCTTCTGCCTAAGTTTAAGGTATATAATTATTTTGCATATAAAAAAGCGGCCAGACGCTTTTTTAAAGAGCATTCCCGTTTCTGTGCGGTGCAGGGACATATGACAAGCACTGCGGCCATTTATCTGCCGGAGGCGGGAAAAGCGGGAATCAGAATTCTGGCGGCTCATGCCAGAAGTGCAGGGGTGGATAAAGGAATTAAAGGAACCCTGACAAGAATATTGAGGATTCCTTTGCTGAGACGGGCGGATTATTGTTTTGCCTGTTCGGAGGAAGCGGGCGAGTCCGTATTCGGGAAAAAATGGAAGAATTCGGCAAAAGCGAAGATAATTCCTAATGCGGTGGATGCGCAGAAATTTGTATATCAGGAAGACGTAAGGATAAAAACAAGAGAGGAACTGGGGATTTCCGATTGCTATGTGCTGGGGCATGTGGGCAGGTTTCATTATGCGAAAAACCATGAATTTTTATTGGAGATTTTCGCGGCTTTCCGGGACAGGATGAACCGGGAAGGAAAAAGAACGGTGCTTATGCTGTTAGGAGAGGGCGCGGGCATGGAAGCGTCAAAGCAGCAGGCACAGCGGCTGGATATCGATAAGGATATACTGTTTATGGGGAATCAAAAGGAGGTCTGGAAATATTATCAGGCTATGGACTATTTTGTGTTTCCTTCCAGATTTGAAGGGCTGCCGGGTACCGTAGTGGAGGCACAGGCCGCCGGGCTTAGATGTATGATATCCGACCGGATTACACGGGAAGCGGGATTCAGCAGTCTGGTGCATTATGAGGATATTGCTCTTCCGGCCAGGGATTGGGCGGAATATATTATGAGAAACATGTTTTATGAGAGGAAAAACATGTGCCAGACGGTGAAGGATGCCGGTTTCGATGTGGGAGAACAGGCAAAAAGGATGGAGCGGTTCTATATGACAGGGGAATGGGAAAGCATCTGAGAAGTTTGCGGGGGGATATTTATGAAAAAAAAGATTATGTTGATTGTTCCTATGCTTCACCAGGGCGGTTTTGAACGAGTCTGTGTGACGACGGCAAGGCTGCTGGAATCTTATTATGACGTATATATAGTGATGTTCGATTCCAAAGATATCGCCTATGATATTAAAGGGCTGAACGTAGTGGATTTGCATCTGGGTGTGAGAGAAGGAAAAATAGGAAAAATTCTGAATGTATTCAAAAGAAGTCTGGCAGTCAGAAGGCTGAAAAAGGAATGGAAAATTGACATTGCGTACAGCTTTGGACCGTCCGCCAATATGGTAAATGTTTTTTCGGGGACGGAGAGCCAGGTCTGGACAGGTATCCGCAGTTATATGGATATGGGCAATAAGCAATTGATAAAGCTGTTTTCCAAAAGGGCGGACAAGCTTTTATGCTGTTCTAAAAGAATAGAGAAAGAGATTACAGAAAAGTACCATTGCCGGAAAGCGGTTACCTTATATAATCCCTTGGATGTGGAAACGGTAAGGAAAAATGCGGTTTCGGAAGAGATAAGGCTGCCATGGGAGGAAGAAGGAAACATCATTGTATCCATGGGACGGGAGGATGATGTGAAGGGCTTCTGGCATCTGCTCAAAAGTTTTTCCGTAGTAAGAAAAGAGATTCCCGATGTCCGGCTGATGATTATCGGGGACGGGGAATTTGAAGAATACAAGGTATTGGCAGGCAGGCTGGGTATTGCCGCGGATGTCTATTTTACAGGAATGAAGAAGAATCCCTTTCCCTATCTAGGGAAGGGAAGGGTCTATGTATTGACCTCTTATAACGAGGGCTTTCCCAATGCCTTGATTGAGGCGATGGCGCTGGGAATTCCGGTTATTGCCACAGACTGTCTGACGGGACCGGGGGAAATACTGCGGAAGGAAGATAGGACTTACGGCATATTAATCCCTAATATGAGTCCAGAAAAGAACATGGATGCTTCCTGCATCAGCGGGGAAGAGATGGGGCTGGCGGATGAGATAAAAAGGATGCTTACGGACAAGGAATATTATGAGACTTATCAAAGGGCATCGGAAGAGCGGGCAAAGGATTTTTCAAATGAGCATTATGTAGAACGTATGATGCGATGGATTGGATAAAAATGGATAAGATAAAGAACTGGAAAGAAGTTGCAAATAATAAGAAAGAGACAGAGGGAAAAACCGTGCTGGGGTATAAGGCAGGGAGTATTTTGTTTGCCTATTTTTCAGCTTCGGCGCTGACCACAAAACTGGATGTAGGGGATGTGGTGGAGGCAGGAATAGAAATCGGTTTTTATCAGAGGATTTACAAGCTGTTGGAGGTAATGGGACAGGGGCTGAGGGAAAGGGGGTTCCTGCTTTTTGTGCTGACGCTGCTGTTTCTGGCGCTATACTGGGATTTCTGGCTGATAAAAGGTACGGCTGCGGTGAAATACAGCAAGGGACTGTCCCTTTTCCTTGCAATTATGTACACGGCGGGAATGGGATTTGCGTATGGCGATACGCTGTCGGTGTTTACAACCTCTGCCATCCGGCTGCAGCGGGCAGAAGTGGCTGTCTGCGGTTTTTATGCGATTTATTTGACTATAATAAACATGATGTACTATTTTTTGAATTCGGGCTGGGATATCAGTCTGAGAGAAAACAGGATAATCAGGTTATATGATAAGAACCCCTTTTTATTCCAGTGGGCGGTTATTATGGGAATATGGCTGATTCATCTGATTCTGCGTTATCCGGGAATTATGTCTTATGATAATGCACAGCAGCTGGAATTCTATTTCGGATATGAAACTTTTACGACGGCACAGCCGATTTTTCATACGGTGCTGTTCGGATTTTTTGTCCAGCTGGGACTTTGGATGGGCAGCGCCAATATAGGGCTGTTTCTGTTTGTGGTGTTCCAGTCGCTGGTGATGTCCTGTATTCTGGCATACTCTTTAACTGTGATGGAAAAGTCAGGTATTCCGTGCTGGCTCAGGCTACTGTCTCTTGGCATCTATTGTTTTGTTCCGTATTATGCGGGATATGCTTCTTTTCCCATCAAGGATTATCTGTATACGGCATTTTTTGTGCTGCTTCTGCTGCTTTATATAGAATGGTTTCTGGACGGCGGAGACGCATGGACAAAAAAAAGAATCGGGGTCTGGACACTGGCGGGCTGTCTGGTGATTTTGCTCCGCAATAACGGAATCTATATTTACGTGCCGGTGGCGGTATATATAGCTGCGGCAGAACTGAAACATATCGGCAAAAAGGAAAAGCAGGAAAGAGGCAGGATGGCGGGAAAAGTGATTCTGGGGCTTATTCTGCCGCTGGCAACGGCATGGACCATGAATACGGCAGTTACCGTCTGCTGGAATGTGCAGAAGGATTCGCCCAAGGAAATGTTTTCCCTTCCTTTCCAGCAGACGGCAAGATATGTCCGGGATTATGGGAACGAGGTAACGGAAGAAGAGAGGGAGGCGATAAGTGCGGTTCTGGATTACGAAACGCTTCCTGATATCTATATGCCGATGACCGCCGACCCGGTAAAAACTACATATCATGCGGGCGGTACGGAGGAACTTGCGGCATATTTTAAGACATGGTTTGCCCAGTTTCTAAAGCACCCTTTCTGTTATGTGGAGGCTACATGGAACCAGAATTATTATATTTTTTCTCCTAATATTGACAATATCGTATATAACAAGGACTGTACCGTGGCAGGAGACGATATGGAGGACAAGGGGATAAAGGAGCTGATTGAATTTAAGGTTCCGGAAAAAATGCACGGATTATGTGCTATCATGGTCAGCTTCTATTCACTGCTGCACCGGCTTCCTGTGATAAATATATTAAGCAATGTGGCATTTTATATTATTTTGCTGTTTGTTTTTACATTCTATTTTTTAAGGGATAAACAGAATAAGGCTTTATGGGTGCTGATGCCGTTATGGCTGACGCTTTTGATTATTCTTGCATCCCCCCAGATACAGAATCAGCCCCGGTATGCATTTCCGATTATCTATTCCATGCCAAGTGTTGCGGCATTTTATTATAAGATAGGAAATTAAGCCACAGCATTGTGAGAAGCCAACAAGAATTTGCAAGGCAAATGCCGCGAGGGCTGTTGACTTGCGCTTATATGATTAATATGGTAGACTATAACCGTATGCAGGAAAATATGGGAAGATGCAAAAGGACGAATGAAAATGAAAAAAACAATCATTGTAATGCCGGTGGCCAATGAAGAGTCTACGATGGGCAGGATTATAGAATCAATACTGGCATTGCCATATGATAATTTGTACCTGTATCCGGTGATGGACAATTATTCCACGGACGGAACAAGGGCTGTTATAGAAGAGTACGAGAAAAAAACGGACAAGGTAAAACTGATTTATTATAAGGAATCCTATGGAGTTATCAGCTGTTATCTGGAAGGCTTCCGTCATGCGCTGAAGGATGGGGCGGAGCGTATTATAGAGATGGACGGGGGAGGAAGCCATCTGCCGGAAGAAATTCCCCAGTTTATTGACAAGCTGGAGGAAGGCTATGACTGTGTCTGGGGTTCCCGTTTTGTGGAAGGCGGCGGTATCAGTAACCATCCTTTATATAGAAGGATATTGAGTTCCGGGGGAACGGTTCTGGCCAACATAGTGCTGGGAACAAAGCTGAAGGATATGACCAGCGGATTTGAGGGTTTCCAAAGATATGTGCTGGAAAATCTGCGGCTGGATAAATTTTTGTCCACAGGGCATATGTATCAGACAGAAATGAGATATTACTGCAGAAATTATAGAACCGTAGAAGTTCCGATTCATTATGTGGGTTCCAAATCCAGTTTCCGCTTCAAAGTCGTGGTGGAAGCGTTAAGAATACTATTCCAGCTGAAAGAGTCGGGAAAAAATATCCAGAAATGTCCTGAGGATAGGGCAGAGAAAATAGGAGTTTCGGAATGAAACGTAAAATCGCATTTCATTTAAATTGTCTGGAGCAGGGTGGTGCGGAGAGGGTTGTGTCCAATCTGGCAAATCAGTTTTCCAGGGAGGGATACGAGGTTCTTCTGGCTACCGAGTGGTACGGGGAAAACGAGTTTGGGATTGAGGATGAGGTCCGGCGGGTGCATGTGGGGCTTAAGGAGAAGGATAAAAAGAAATCCCGTATTGCGCAGTTTCTGCTCAGGGTAAAATATTTAAGGGAATTTATGAAAAGGGAGCGGCCGGATATCCTGATTGCGTTTGCCCAGAGAGCCAATTACCGGGCATTAATGGCGGCGCCCGGAACAAAGGTTCCGGTGCTTATATCTATTCGGACGGACCCTATAGGGCATTATGATGCTTTATCGGATAAAATACAAATTCCCGTTTTGTTTCCCAGGGCGGCGGGATGCGTATTCCAGACGGAGGGACAGAGAGAATTTTTTGCCCCCTATCTTCAAAAAAATTCCAGAATTATATTGAATCCGATTCATGATAAATACATCGGCGTTCCGAGGCCGGAAAAAAGAAAAAAGGAAATCGTTCAATCCGGCAGGCTGGTGGACTTTAAAAATCAGCCCATGCTTTTGCAGGCATTTATTCAGGTACACAGAAAACACCCGGATTATATCCTGAAAATCTATGGCGGCGATTCCTTTGACGGTACAAAAGAAATCCTGGAATCCATCATCGCCCAAAACGATGCCGGGGATTATATCAGGCTGATGGGTGCAAGCGACAGTCTGGAAAAGGATTTGAAGGATGCGGCGGTCTACGCTTTTTCTTCCGACTGGGAGGGGCTGCCTAACGCACTTTTGGAGGCCATGGCGCTGGGGCTGCCTATTGTGGCCACCGACTGTCCCTGCGGCGGTCCCCGTACGGTAATGGAGGACGGTGTGAGCGGGCTGCTGATACCCATAAAAGACCCTAAGGCTTTGGAGGAAGGAATCAATAAACTGATTGAAAATCCGGCATTGGGGGAAGAACTTGGAAGAAACGCCAGAAAAATAGGAGAGATTGCAAACGGGGCAGCTATTTTTGAGCAATGGCGGGATTATATTGATGAGATATGCGGGAAAAAGAAACGATGAGTTGAGAGAATATTCTGATAATATATCGGCTTTACAATTGATTAATGGTTATAGGCAATTGCGAAACTGTTATTTTCCAATTACGAATTGTGCA
>DNJW01000083.1:34777-46726 GCA_003488965.1 Lachnospiraceae bacterium
CGGTAATCGTGGAGCGAAAGCGCGTCTGTGTTGGAATATACAAGTTGCACAATGACAAGTGCAGAATCACTATGTTTCGCAATTACCTAATTAATGGTTATAGTATGAGGAGGAGATATGTTTTCGTATA
Organism: Lachnospiraceae bacterium; assembly: GCA_003488965.1. Classification (GTDB taxonomy): domain Bacteria; phylum Bacillota; class Clostridia; order Lachnospirales; family Lachnospiraceae; genus Kineothrix. Next base: position 34,908 of record DNJW01000083.1, read on the forward strand.
GTGATTATAAGGAAATTATAAGGATTATAAAGTCTACGGGTCGGCAGGCGGATTATGGCAGTGCTTTGCATAGGGATAAGTTTATTATTATGCGTCATGATGTGGAGTATAGTGTGGAGAGGGCGTATGCTTTGGCGAAGGTGGAATCCAGTATGGATTTTACTTCTACTTTCTTTTTCCAGTGGACGAACAATTCTTATAATCTGCTGTCCAGAAAAAACAGGGATTTGATTTGCGATATGCATGAAAGAGGGCAGAATATAGGGCTTCATTTTGCCTTGAACGGGATGACGGACATGCAGGAGGTGCGCCGGCAGATTGTGAAGGAAATGCATATGCTCAGTGAGATGCTGGGGTTTGAAATATCGGAGTTTTCCGTTCACCGCCCGTCTCCGGCTGTTTTGGCGGAGAATATCAAGCTGCCGGGAATTATCAATGCTTATCAGGATGAATTTTTTACTTATGCGGAAGATGTGAAAGAGGATTCCCAGCTTGACGTAAAATATATGTCCGATGCCAATCATATCTGGAGGTATGGATATCCGGATGAGAAAAATATCTTGGGGCATGATAAGGTGCAGATATTGACGCATCCTTTTGCGTGGACGAAAAAGGGATATGATAATTATGGGAATTTTAAGAGTCTGGTAAAAGAAAAATATATAGAATTAATTGACAGCATAGATAATGAGTGCAAGGATTTTGCCGAATATAGGGACAGCTTTTTGGAACATTAGGACGGTCTGGGACGGGGAAAAGGACATCGGACGCCGGAGTAATGGGAGAGGCGGATGGAGGCAGCGGTATGTGCGGTATATGCGGTTTCGTATCGAAAAGGGATATTAATCGGATACAGTTGAAAGAAATGAATGATACCATGTATCATAGAGGACCGGACGACAGCGGGGAAGAAATTTATGAACTGCCGGGAGGATACCGGGCAGGCTTTGCCCAGCGGAGGCTGGCTATTTTGGATTTGTCACAACTGGGGCACCAGCCCATGCATTCGGAAAACGGGCGGGTCACTGTGGTATTCAATGGGGAAATTTATAATTTTCAGGATATCAGAGAGGAACTTTCCGACTATTCTTTCCGCTCGAACTGCGATACGGAGGTAATCATTGCCGCCTATTTAAAATGGGGAATCCGCTGTGTGGAGCGTTTTGACGGTATGTATGCCATTGCCCTGTTGGACAGGGAAAGCAAAGAAGTATATCTGGTGCGCGACTGTATTGGCAAAAAGCCGCTGTATTACTGGCTGGATAAGGATAATCTGGTGTTTGCATCGGAATTAAAACCGATTATGGCATGTCCGGGGTTTGAGAAAAGAATAAGAAAGGATGTGCTGCCGCGTTATCTTTATCAGCAGTATATCAATGCACCGGAGACGATATTTGAAGATGTGTACAAATTGGAGCCGGGGGGGATTCTTGTTTTTTCAGGCGGGAAGGCGGAAACATATAAATATTGGGATATTAAAAAGATATATCAGGAACGGAAAGCAAATCCGGTAAAGGATTACGGGCAGGCGAAGGACGAACTGAAGGAGCTGTTGAAAAAAGCTACCGCATACCGGATGATTTCTGATGTGCCGCTGGGAGCGTTTTTGAGCGGCGGGTATGATTCTTCCCTGATTACGGCCATTGCCCAGGAGCATTCGAAAGAACCGGTAAAAACTTTTTCTATCGGTTTTCATGAAGAAAAATATAATGAGGCGAAGTATGCCAGACAGGTGGCGGATTATCTCGGAACCGACCATACGGAGCTGTATATTGATGAAAAACAGATGTTTGATTTGGTAGAAAGCATTCCCCGTTATTATGACGAGCCTTTTGCAGACAGCTCCCAGATTCCTTCCATGCTGGTATCCGCTTTGGCAAAGGAAAGGGTTACGGTAGTATTATCCGGCGACGGCGGAGATGAGTTTTATTGCGGCTATAATATTTATGAAAACGTGGCTCAGGCACAGATGCTGGATATTCCTGGGGGAATTGTCCACGGTATCTGTCATTTGCCGCTGATACGGCAGACCGGCATTGGGGACAGACTGCCTTTCCGGGTAAGAGTGATTGCACAGAACCGCAATAAAGAGACGAAAACCCAGTTCGGTGCCAGCAATTACATTGTCAGGGCGGGAAGGATGGTAAAAAGTGACGGATACAGGCTGCCTTGCCATTATGAAATAGAGAGCGGATACGGAGAGAATAAATGGCAGGCACGGCGGATGCTGCTGGATATGGATACGTATCTGCCGGGTGATATTTTGTGCAAAGTAGACCGGGCTTCTATGAAGTATTCTCTGGAAGCGCGCTGCCCTATTCTGGATAAGGATGTGATGGAGTATTCCTTCCGCATCCCTCATGAATATAAGTTCTGTAAGGGCGATAAAAAGCATATCTTAAAAGATATTGCCTATGATTATATTCCGAGAAAACTGCTGGATAGGCCTAAGGTAGGTTTTGGAGTGCCTTTGGATAAATGGCTCCGGGGACCGTTAAAGGAACAGCTGCTGGACTACAGCGAAAAAGGTTATCTGGAAAAGCAGGGGATTTTTGACGGGGAATATGTATCAGGAATGATACGCGACTATATAAGAACCGGCGACGGAGGACCGGCTACAGGGGCAAATTATTCAAAGCTTTCCTGGTCCTTTTTTATCTTTGAGCAGTGGTATGAGTATTATTTCCGCGGGTAAAACTGCCGCGAGGGTCAAAGCCCCCGATGCCTGCAGAGGGAGCTTTGATTACCGGTAGCGAGATATATGGCTATGAAGGGATATTCCGTATGAAAAAGAGACATATAGCTATGTTGATTAGTTCCCTGAATAAGGGCGGTTCGGAAAGGGTACTGGTGAATCTTGCCGAGTATTTTTATTCCAAGGGATATCGGGTAACGGTGGTTACTCAGTATAAAACGGAAAACGAGTATGAAATAAGCCACGGTATTAGGCGGATATTTTCAGAAATTACGGAAGAGGAAATAGGAAAAGGAAGAATTTCCAATTTCTTGAAACGTTTTTGCAAGCTTAGAAATATATGGAAGCAGGAAAAACCGGATTTGATTCTTTCTTTTATTGGAAAAAATAATATGATGGCGGTTATGACTTCCAGGTTTTTGCATATTCCTGTTGTGGTATCGGTAAGAGGGGAGCCGGCACAGGAGTATTATTCCCCGTTGCTTAAGACGTCCGCCAATCTTTTGTTTTGCCGGGCGGACGGCGTGGTGTTTCCGGTGGAAAAGAGCGCGGATTTTTTTAGCAGACCGGTAAGAAAAAAGGCAGTCTGCCTGAAAAATTCTTTGAACCCGGTCTTTCTCCGAAAACCCTATGAGGGAGAAAGAGAAAAGCGGATTGTAGCAGTAGGGCGTGTGGATGCTAATAAAAACCATGAAATGATTATCCGGGCTTTTGAGGGTCTGGCGGAAAAATACCCTGATTACCAGCTTGTAATATATGGAGAAGGAGAACTGCGCCTGTCCCTGCTGGAAATGGCGGAAGAGATGGGATTAAAAGACAGGGTTCTTATGCCGGGCAGCATAGCGGATGTGGCAGATGCAATTTATAAGGCATCCATTTTTGTTTTATCTTCTTATTCGGAAGGAATGCCCAATACTTTGATAGAGGCCATGGCGCTGGGAATTCCCTCTGTTTCAACGGACTGCCCTTGCGGGGGTCCGGCGGAACTGATTCGGAACGGAGAGAATGGATATCTGGTTGAACCGGGAGACTGGAAAAATTTGCAAGTTATCTTGCAAAAACTGATAGATGAACCGGAAACGGCAAAAAAAATGGGCAAAAAAGCTTCAAAAATTCAGGAAGAGCTAAATCCGGATGTAATAAATAAGATGTGGGAAGAATATTTCATGCAATTGATGGAAGATAATGACAGGCGGCAAAGGTGAGAGGGAGATTTGATGGCAGATGAGAAACCGCATACGCGGATTTCTCATCGCCTCTTCGCGATAAATCGCTCAGAAATGGAGAGGAAAATGACCCGTAGGCAGGCAGTGGAATCAATTATTTTCATAGTGTTGTTTTTGTATCTTCTGATGACGGTAACCTATATTATCAGGACGAATGGGGATGTTAAGGACAGGTTTACCGGATTCTACGCGGAAAAGGATGATACTATTGATGTGGCGATGATAGGATCCAGTCCGGTTTACCCTTATTATGCCGCTCCCATGATGTGGGGGGAATATGGAATCCGGGCATACCCGATATCCACCAATCTGCAGCGGCCGGTAGCGGCGGTGGGGCTGCTGGAAGAAATAAGAAAGACCCAGTCCCCTTCCCTTTATATATTTGAAATGAGAATGTATACCGCAAGGGAAATGGATTTGACAAATAATATGGCATATACCAGAGGCGTTACCGATAATATGAAATACTCATGGAACCGTATAAAAACCATTAATGCCATGGTGGATGATGTTTCCGAAAGATATACTTATTATTTTGATATTTTTAAATACCATTCCAACTGGAAAACCATGGTACTGCCGGAGCAGCTTGCCTGCTTCCGCTACGAAAAACCGGATGACCAGAAGGGGTATGTGATGACGGATGAGGTGGGTCCTTGCGAGGAAGTGGATACCTCGGATATTACAGAACGGCTTCCGATGCCGGAATTTCAGGAAGAATGTTTAAGGAATCTTCTGGATTACCTGAAGGAAAATGAGCTTCAGGCATTGTTTATTCTTTCCCCTACCGTGATGGAGGAGGAGAAGCAGAAGATGTATAATTATATCAGCGATATCATAGAGGACAGCGGATATGCATTTGTAAATATGAATGATTATAATGAAGAAATAGGTCTGGATTTTTCGTCGGATTTCAGCGATTACGGCGGTCATGTGAATGCGGCGGGAGCGGAGAAGTGTACTGCATTTCTAAGCCGTTACATCGTAGAAAATTATGGAATTAAGGACAGAAGGGACGAAGCGGGAAGCGACAGCTGGGATGCAGCCTATCGGCAGTGGCAGGAAGAACTTGGGGAAGCAAAAAAGACGATTGCAGAACGGATAGAGAAAAAGGATTTCGCGGATGCGCCGGTAGAGGCACCGGAATAAATGAACGGATGCAGAACTGGAAGAGCAGATGCGGAACTGGGAAACAGCATCTGCACGGACAGTGCCCCAGAACAAGGACTGGCCAGGTATTATGGACAGGAGTTGTTCTGCCGTAGAAGGGTACTGGAAGAGCAGATGCGGAACTGGAATAGGAGAAGCATATGTGCGGTATTGCGGGATTTTGTAACCTGAAAGGTGACTGGAAAGAAAATATCGGAAAGATGAATTGCAGGATGAATCATAGAGGACCTGACGGGGAAGGGGCTTTTGTGTCGGAAGACGGACATGTGGTGCTGGGGCATAAGCGTCTTTCTATCGTGGACTTGTCATCCAACGGTGCACAGCCTATGGAATCTCACAGCGGACGATATGCCATTGCTTACAACGGCGAGATTTATAATTATAGGAAAATTGCAAAAAAGCTGACGGAAGAGAAGAAAGTAAGTGCATTCCGGGGTACCTCCGATACAGAAGTGCTGTTGGAGGCAATGGAAGCTTACGGCGTAAACGGAGCCATTGCTTTATGCAAGGGTATGTTTGCCATTGCTTTATATGATAAAAAAGAACGGGAACTGTTTTTGCTGAGGGATAGAGTGGGAGAAAAACCGCTCTATTATGGTTTTAGCGGAGAGACTTTTGTGTTTGCATCGGAAATCGGTTCCATTGCGTCGATAGACGGATTCCATAATGCAATCAATACGGATATTTTGGATATTTATTTTACCCATGGATATATTCCTGCCCCATACTCTATTTATCAGGATATTTATAAGCTGGAACCCGGAACTATGCTGAGAATAAAATTTCCATATAGAAAAGAGGATATTTCTATTACTTCCTTCTGGTCTATGAGGGATGCGGCAAAAAAAGGGCAGGAAAATCTGTTTAAGGGCAGCGGGGAAGAAGCGGCGGAGGAACTGGAGCGGCTTTTAAAGGAATCCATTAAAGAGCAGATGGTGGCGGATGTGCCGGTAGGAGCCTTTCTGTCGGCGGGAATTGACAGCAGTACTATCGTTGCCCTGATGCAGTCTCTGAACAGCCAAAAAGTAAGAAGCTTTACGATAGGAATGACCGAGGCGGGATATAACGAAGCGGAAGCCGCAAAAGAAATTGCCGCCCATCTGGGAACGGAGCATACGGAGCTGTATATCACGGAAGCAGATGCGGTGGCGGTGATTCCCAAGCTGGCTTATATGTTCGGCGAACCCTTTGCAGATTCTTCCCAGATTCCTACTTATCTGGTGAGCAAAATGACGAGGGAACATGTGACGGTATCTCTTTCCGGCGACGGAGGGGATGAACTGTTCTGCGGCTATACCTCTTATGAGTCGGTGAGCAGGATATGGAATAAAATGAAAGGAATCCCTTATTTTATCAGAAAACCCTGCAGCAGTCTGGTGCTTCACAGCCCATTGGCAAAGAATCCTATCTATAGGACAAAGGGAACTCTGCTTGGAGCAAAGGGACCGGGAAGGCTTTATGAGATATCCTACGAAACGGATCCGCTGACAAAAAAAATCAGCAGAAATTCAGTTTTTTGTCCTTATAAATACAATGAATTTGAAGAAGGATATCTGGAGGAAGTTAATCATAACGTGATGCTGATGGATATGCTGATGTATCATCCGGACGATATTCTTGTAAAGGTGGACAGGGCGGCAATGGCGGTTTCGCTGGAAACACGGGTGCCTATGCTGGACAAGGATGTGGTGGAATTCGCGTGGTCCCTTCCCATAGAGTATAAAAGAGAGGGGAAAACAGGGAAGAAGGTACTTCGGGACGTGCTTTACCGGTATGTGCCGAAGGAAATGATGGAACGGCCCAAGAAGGGATTCAGTATTCCGATTGACAAATGGCTGTTAAAGCCGGAATTAAGAGACTGGGCGGAAGGGCTGATTGAAAAAAAGGCCTTAAGACGGCAAGGGATGCTGGATGAGAATGTAGTATGGAAGATATGGGATGATTTTACCCGGAAAGGAATATGGCGGATACAGATATGGTTTATACTGATGTTCCAGGAGTGGCTGAGAGAAAATAAGCTGTTTTAAGCTGCAAAGCAGCAATATGGAGGCTGGGATGAATATTATACGTATGTCTGGCGGAATCGGCAATCAGATGTTCCAGTATGCGCTTTATCTGAAACTGACTTCGCTTGGGAAAGAGGTAAAATTTGATGATGTAACGGAATATGAACTGGATAACGCAAGACCGATTATGCTTTCGGTTTTTGGGATTGACTATCCGAAAGCCACAAGGGAAGAACTGGTGAAGATTACGGACGCATCCATGCATCCGTTAAGCAGAGTGCGCCGTAAAATATTCGGAAGGAGGAGCGGCGAGTATCATGAAGCTTCCGTGGATTATGACGCAGCAGTATTAGAAAAAGAAAATGCATATTTATGCGGATGCTTTCAAAGCGAGCGGTATTTTAAGGATATTGAATCTCAGGTAAGGCAGACATACCAGTTTAGAAATATTCTGATACCGGAGGAGATACAGGAAAAAATACAAAGCTATGAGAGACAGATAAAAGAAAGCATGTCTGTCAGTATACATATCCGGCGGGGAGATTATCTGGATGCTGCCGATGTGTACGGGGGAATCTGCACGGATGCCTATTATAACAAGGCAATAAGGTATATGATAGAAAGATATGAAACACCGCACTTTTTTGTTTTTACCAACGATACTTTCTGGGCGGAAAAATGGTGCGAAGTGAGAAACAGGGAAACGGGAAAAGAATTTACGGTCATTACGGGTACGGACGAGAAAACAGGATATATTGATTTAATGCTGATGAGCCGGTGCAAAGCCCATATTATTGCTAACAGCAGCTTCAGCTGGTGGGGAGCCTGGCTGGACGATTCTCCCGGAAAATGTGTGGCAGCTCCGGTAAAATGGCTTAATACCCGTGAATGCAGCGATATTTACACGAAAGACATGATAAGAATCAATGCGGCAGGGAAGATGGGCAGCAGTTAAGCTGCCCCCCTGCAGAAGAAGCAGGACTTGGTTAGGAGGAGAAAGGATATCAATTGAAAGAAAAGCTGGTTTCGGTTATAGTGGCGGTATATAATATAGAAGAATATCTGCCCCGCTGCGTGGATTCCATTCTGGCGCAGACTTATAAAAATCTGGAAATTATTCTGGTAGATGACGGTTCGACGGATGATTCCGGCAGTATCTGCGATACCTATGCGCAAAAAGACGGACGGATATCCGTAATCCATAAAAAAAACGGGGGATTATCCGATGCGAGAAATGCGGGGCTTGATAAAGCTTCCGGAGAATATATCGGTTTTGTGGATGGGGATGACTGGATTGATGAGGATATGTACCGTGCCATGTATCAGGTCTGCGAGAAGGAGAATGCCCAGGTAGCCGCCTGCCGCTACAGACAGATAACAAAATCAGGCGTGATTGACGGCTCCGGCGGAAATAGTGTATCCTTATCAAGAGAAGAGGCGCTGGAAATATATGTATGTGGGGATGAAAGGTACTTGATTTACAATTCCGTATGGAGCAAGCTTTTTGCCGAAAAGCTGATTAGGGGAATGCGTTTTCCGGTTGGGAAGAATTCGGAGGATATCATGTTCACCACCAAGGCTTTCTGCAAAATGGAACGGCTGGCATATCTGGACCATGCTTATTATAACTATGTGCTGGACAGGGAAGGCAGTATTATGAATGAGAAGGCGGGAGAGCGGCGGCTGAAGGATGAACTTCCCTTTTGGCGGGAGCAGATTGCTTATATCCGCGGGGCCGGAATGCCGGAACTGTCGGATAAGGCAGCCTATCATTTTTACCGGCGTCTTCTGTTTTATTATATTGATTTTATGGAGAATAAACAGACAAGAGCTTTTGCAGGAGAGATTGTCCGGCAGCTGCGGGATGACAGGAAAGTCATCCGGAGAATCTACAAGGAAGATTACGTGGCCATAGGGGACAGAGTACGGATGAAACTGATGTTATTGGCGCCGGGAATATACTATCTGGCGGTAAGGATTTATGACAGATATGTGATTCCTTTGCGCAGCAAGGGATAGGAAAGGGAGAGAATGATGCTTTTAAAAGAGGATTCATTGGCAGCTGTATTAGTTGGAGATTGGAGTAAATCATTTATTCAGCCGGATTGGATAGCGGAAAATGTATATGAAAAACATGAGATAGAAATCGGTGTGAATGGACAAGGGGTGGACTTTACTGTTTCCTACAGATGCGATAACATTATTATTTCACCGGAGCAGGACAGAGTAATGTTTTCAGCGGCAAATATAGATAACATAACAGTGGGTACATTGTGCCGGTGTCTGAATAACTTTATAGAAAAAGCATATACGCCATCCATGATTGCCTATGGACTAAATAGTGATTTTGAAGAAGAGGACGGAAGTATTTTTGCCGAAATATTGGACGGTATGGGAGATGCCAATACTATTATAGAAAATGGATACGAAATTGTAGATACGCAAATTAGCCGCATATTAAAAGGAAGTAATGGAAAAATAATAAATATGAATTCCGGACTGGAAAACGGAAGGCTGAAAGTGCATTTTAATGAGCATCATGAGGGCGGAGAGAGCCGGCCGGTATTTGATGCCGAAAGTATTAATGGATTTATACAAGAATGCTGCCGGATTATGGAAAGCTTAGGATATGAACTGGAAGGTGAGGAATTGTGATAAAAACCAATTATAGAAAGAAAGCGTTTGGAGATAAGGCGTATTGGGAATCAGGGACAGGACATTCCCAAAGTACGAAAGGGTATACGGTTAGAAAAAGCGAAACAATTAAGATAATTCAAAAGAGAGAAGATGAAAGTACATTTTCTGGATACCGGAGAGTAAATTATGCAGAACAGAAAATGCAGGAGGTTTACAGAAAGTATAATAACATGTTAGGAGGAAACGAGTGTCTTTGGGGAACGAAAAAAATGGATACTCAATAGGAAAGAGCATTCATTTTACATATAAACAGGATATGGACAGAGAATTTCTCTGTCAGGGGGATATTCTGGAAATTACTGACGGACTGCGGGCAGTGCTGGGGGAAGTGCATCCATATTTTTTGCACAAGCACTACAGATATTTTATGGTTTTGTCGCAAAGCTGCGATTTGGTGCGAAGAGACGGCAAAACTTGCAAAACGCCGTATATCACGTTGGCGGCGGTCAGAAGCTATTCTTCTTTTTTAAAAAAAATGCTGATAAGCGGAAAGTTTGTGGAAGAAGCTTCCGGTTTTCTGCTTATGGATGAAAAAAGAAAAGAAAGGGCTTATCAGCTTATTGAACGAGTATATAATAATACAGAACCGGAGTATTTTTTCTTATACAAAGAAGACGCGTTGGAATTCCCTGAATCAATGGTGGCATATTTAAAAGTATCTATCGCATTAAAGAGTAAGGAACACTATGAGAAATGTCTGTCGGCTAAGAAATTGGAATTGGCAGATGAATTTAAAGCAAAGTTGGGATGGCTGGTGGGGAACATGTATTCCCGTGTCGGAACGGCGGACTGGGAAGGCGTTATGACGGTTCGGGAAAAGCAGGAAATGCTGAATAATGATTTGAATTCTATGTGTATTATAGGAAGTAAAGAACAGCTAAATCAGTTAAAAAAGGAATTAGAAGAAAAAAAGGAGCAAATGAGCAGCCATAAGGACGCGGCGACTTTCATTTCCGATATTATAATAAAGACAAAATATGAGAAAGCTATGGATATTATAGAGGAAGTGCTGAGAACTTCAAGCAAAAAAATACCGTTGGAAGAAAAGGACAGATTATTGAAAGCTATAAAAAGCAGGAGTGCTTTGAAGGCTTTGCTTTCATAGGAAAGGATTACAAATATATGAGTGAATATAAAAACGGAAGGTTGCAGCTTCCCAACGTAACCTTGGCAGCCATGGACAGTGTACGGGTAAAGGCTACGGTAAAAGCTTTGGAATACAGCATGAAAAGCATTGATTTCGGCGAGGTAATTCTGATTACCCATAGAAAGCCCTTTATGCTTCCTAAAGGAATAACCTACAGACATATTGAAAAATTAAAAAATATTGATGCGTTTAATTATAATATGATATATAAAATACATGAATATATCCATACGGACTACATGCTTCTGGTGCACTATGACGGCTTTGTTGTAAACCCGGATATGTGGAGGGATGAATTCCTGGAATATGATTATATCGGTTCCCCCTTTCCCCTTCCTAAAGATGATTTTTCTTACCGGGATGTGAACGGGAATATCTGCCGGGTAGGAAACAGCGTATCCATACGGAGCAAGCGCCTCTTGGAGTTTCCGGCAAAGACAGGAATCCCCTTTGAGGCAGACCATGGATTTTTCAATGAAGACGGTTTTATCTGCTGTAAAAACAGACATTTGTTTGAGGCAGCAGGTATGAAATATGCGCCCCTGGAGGTTGCAAAATATTTCGGACATGAAACCATGATACCGGAGGTGGAGGGCATACGTCCCTTTGTGTTCCATAAATGGGCGGGCACGAATGGGGAATATCCGAAGTTTTATTAAGAGGCTGAGGAATATTCTGACAATATATTTCATGAAAATCCAAGTGTGCCGGGCATTTCACTGCGCCCAATATAAAAAAGTGGCTTCGCCACTTCATGAAGAACCTACGGTTCTTCATGAATTTATGTCCTTCTGGCAAAGGACTTTCCTATAAAGGAACAAAAACATTCGGACAGAGGTCCTCATGTTTTATGGTCGCAGTTCCATGGCACAAAAAGG
>DNJW01000083.1:47041-56829 GCA_003488965.1 Lachnospiraceae bacterium
AAAAGGATTTTCATGAAATATATTGTCAGAATATTCAGCAAGTATGATAAAATTCAGAAAGGACAACATATGGTTTACGATAGTTTTCAGTTTTTCAATGAATTGGATATCCTGCTTTTAAGGATGCATATTTTAAATGACGTGGTGGATAAATTTGTAATCAGTGAATCCACCGTTACGTTTTCAGGGGATGCAAAGCCGCTTTATTATGCGGAAAATAAAGAGATGTTCAAGGAATTTGAACACAAGATTATTCATAATGTAGTGGATGATACGCCGATGGACTGCGATGCCTTTACGAGGGACCATCATCAGAAATGTGCGGTAGCCAGGGGGCTTAAGGGATGCCGGCCGGATGATATCGTTATATTCAGCGATGTGGACGAGATTCCCAATCCGGACACTTTGGAAAAACTGCTTCCTGCCGTGGAGGACGGAAAGATTTACATGCTGGCACAGCGGCTTTTTTATTGCTATCTTGATATGGAAGAGGTTTCCGGGAAGCTGCTTTCCGTTACGGGGGAATTTGAAGGGGTAGAGAAGCCGATGTGGCTCGGTACGAAGGTCTGCCGTTACAGTATGCTGGACAAATATACCACAGAGGAACTGAGGAACAAAGAACAGAAGGAAGTGGGGGTGCGGGTGCCTGACGGCGGCTGGCATTTCAGCTATATGGGGGGAGGAAAGAACCAGTCCGTGGAGGACAGGGTGAAGTATAAGATAAAAAGCGCCGCCCATCAGGAGTATAACAACCGCTCCACATTATCGAAGGTAAAGAAAAATATCAGGAATCATCAGGATATTTTCGGGCGGGATGCGCAGATGGTTCAGGTGAAGATTGATGAGACATTTCCGAAATATTTGAGAGAAAATATGGACAAGTATCAGTATCTTTTATATAAGAAACCGAAGTGGTATCAGTTTTGGTGAAAACATTAAGAAACACTAATGCTGCAAAGAACACAGCCTAAGAGTTTCTAAATGTTTCGAAAAATGCCCAGAATACGGCATTTTTCATCTTAATTTAGTCAGCATGGAGACAGTATGGTAGGAACAGAATTTATAAAGGGGCAGGGGCTGGGAAATCAGCTGTTTTGTTATGTGTCTGCAAGGTGTATTGCCATGGATATGGGATATCAGTTCGGCACGGCGGGGCAGGAGCAGCTGGCGGTGAATATCCATAGCAAAAAGGGAATGTATTTTATGGATATGGATATGGGTGTGCCTATAGAGGATAAAAGCGGATACAAGGTGTATCAGGAAAAAGAAAAAAGGATTTACTTAAAAAGCTGCGCCCATGATATGGTTCACGGGTGCTATGTGGCCGATAATGATGAAGACATTTACGGGATAGAGGACGGTACGCTTATTTACGGAAATCTGCAGGCGGAAAAATATTTTCTTGCCCATAAAAAGGAAATAAAGGAATGGCTGAAGGTAAAAAAGGAATACGATTCCTACGAATATACCAGGGACAACCTATGCATAATCAATGTCCGGGGCGGGGAATATTCGGATAACCGTGCTTTGTTTTTGCAAAAAAAGTATTGGACAGATGCCATGGAACATATGAGAAGAATCCGGCCGGATATGGAATTCAGGATTGTAACGGATGATGTGGCGGCTGCAAAACGTATTTTGCCGGGGATAGAAGCCTGCCACTCGGAGCTGGCACAGGATTATGTAACATTAAAAAATGCAAAATATTTGATTTTATCAAATTCGTCTTTTGCGTTTTTTCCGGCGTTTACCAGCGAGACGGTAAAGACAGTTATCGCGCCGAAATACTGGGCGAGGCATAATGTATCGGATGGATACTGGGCTTCAGGACAGAATATTTATGAAGGATTTCTGTATCAGGACAGGCAGGGAAGGCTTTTTGATGCCGGAGAATGCCGGAGGGAATGGATATCTTATAAAGAAAAGGGCGGACTGGCGACCAGAGAGAAAAGATTTACAGAGCGGGAAATCAAACTGCAGGAAAAGAAGGACAGGGTTTTCTACTGGACGGATAAGGTAAAGAACCGGCTTATGAGAGAAAGGTAAAAAGGAGCTTGAAATGCGATGGCAAAGGTTTCTATTTGTATTCCGGCATATAATAATGAACAGTCGGTAAGAAGGCTGCTGGAATCTATTGAAAGGCAGAAATTCAAAGACTATGAAGTGGTTATAACCGATGATTCTGACGGGGAAGGCATAAGAAAGCTGGCGGAAGAAAAAGGATATATAAAATATTATAAAAATAAGACTGCTCTTGGCGCTGCGGCAAACTGGAATGCCGCAATCGGAAAAAGCAGCGGCGAATATGTGAAAATCATGCATCATGACGACTGGTTCACGGACGCGGACAGCCTGCAGAATTTTGTCGATATGCTGGAGCAGCATCCCGAAGCAGGGATGGCATTTTCCGGAAGCCGGCAGGAAGAAGAAGGAAGAAGCTATGAACGTTTTATCGCGGCGGAGGATGCGGCATTGATTGAAAGGGATTACCGCAATCTTTTTCTTGGAAATACCATTGGTGCGCCCAGCGGAACGATTGTCAGAAGAAGTGTGCTGGAAAATCCGGTTCAAGAAAACGGACAAGGGGATAAAAGCAAAAAAGAAGGCATTGCATATGATAAAAATCTGACCTGGCTGGTAGATATGGACTATTATATGAATATTCTAAAGCACAACTCTCGTTTTGTGTATACGGAAAAACCGCTGGTGTCGATTGGAATCAGCAAGGAGCAGCTGACGGAGACGTGCAAAGACGATAAAGCGCTGCATGCTTTTGAATATGGTTATGTATATCAGAAATACCAGCTGGGAGACTGCGGGGAATGCCGCAGGAAATTAATCCGTCTGCTGGCGGATGCGGGGAAAAGCAGAGAAGAAGCACAGACCTATGGGATTACGGAAAAAGAGTATACGGAGGAAAAGCGCAGGAAGCTGTTGAGTAAATGCCGTTGGAAGCTGATGCATCTGGCGGATAAGGAGAGCATCTTTTTGCTGCTTCTGCTGGTGTTCATTTTCAGCCTGCTCCCGATATTGGGGCTTTCTGCGGTAAATCATGCTACGGGAGATGATTTAGGATACGGCATATATACCCATGCGGCATGGAGGGATACCCATTCCCTTTGGGAAGTGATGAAAGCTTCCGGAAAGACGATACGGCAATATTACTACGGATGGCAGGGAACTTGGCTTTCGGTTTTTTTCTTTTCCCTGCAGCCGGAGGTGTTTTCCCCGAAGGCTTATGTGATTGTTCCTTTTCTTATGCTGGGACTGTGGCTGGGAAGCACATGGATATTGTCCCATTATCTGCTGGTAAAGAAGGCCGGTTTTTCCAGAGCATGTTTTGGTTCCCTCTATCTGCTGTTTGCTATGGCAGGAATCCAGTTCGTGCCCAGTACCAGGTCGGCGATTTTCTGGTATAACGGAACGGCCCACTACATTATCCCCTATGCCATTGCCTTGACGGGTATTTATTTTTATTTAAAATTTATAGATGGGGAAAAGAAAAAAAGGAGCTATATCTGCTTATCCCTCTGCATGGCAATGCTGGGCGGCGTGAATTATCAGGCAGCGCTTATGGCGCCTGTTATCATGGTGCTGCTGGCATTATGTCAGTGGAAAAATAAAGAGAAGAGAACAAGGGCGGTATATTGTATTTTCCCGCTGCTTCTTGAAATGGCAGGGCTTATCGTCAGCATGACAGCTCCGGGCAATAAGGTAAGGGGCGGGGAAGAATTCGGGTTCAGCGTTTCTGCGGCAGTGGGAACAGTATTGTCATGCTTTGTCAGGGGAATCGTACAGGCAGTGGAATATATAAAAGAACATCCTCTTCTTTTGCTGTTGTTTGCAGCTGCGGCGGTGATTGTCTGGTATTCTGCAAAAGAGGAAGGAGAAAAAGGGAAATATCCTCTTCCCGGTTTGTTTGCGGTGCTTTCCTATTGTGTATACTGTGCCGTGTTCGCGCCGGAAATTTATGCCGGGGTGGAAGTGTCCGGCGGCGTATATAATATGAATTACTATATGTTTTTGTTTATGGTGTTTAGTGATATAATATACATAACCGGGGCAGTGCAACAGCAAGTGCACTGGCTGTTGCGCTGGAAAAATAAGAGGGCGTTAAGCGGAGACTCTGCTTCGGAAACGGTAAGAGCGGAGGAAACAGAGAGAAGGGAAAAAAGAGAAACGGTATTTTTCTTTGGCTCCGCAGTTCTGGCGGTTTTGTTTTTATTCCTTTTCAAAGGAGATATAAAAACGACTGCCACCTATCAGTCAATAGAGTATATCAAGAGCGGGCAGGCGGCGGATTATAAGGCGCAGATGGAATACCAGCTATCCGTCCTTTTGGATGATAACGTGAAGGATGTAGTGCTTCCGGCATTAAATGATAATCAGGGTCCGCTGATGCATATGCCTATTACGGACAATCCGGACGGATGGACTAATATCAATACCAAGATGTTTTATAACAAAGACAGTGTTGTTTCCGTATCGAAAGAGGTATGGGATGAAATACAGGGAATGGATTAAAGGTGGAAAAAAAATTATCTGAAGTCAAACTTTATATGGACAGGATTGGAACATGGCTGCTGTATATGAGCGTAACCTTGGAGATTGTTATTGTCATTATCGATAAAAGCAATTATACCAACCCTATAGAGGGACAGCTGTTCCGGATTACCTTTCTATTGGCGGCGTTCAAGGTGCTTTGCACAAAGTATTCGCTAAAGGAATGGGCGGCAATGCTGGCGGCGGGGATTTTGGGATTTGTATCCTATAAGGTGACGGGGCGCAATGAGATATTGCGTATTGTTGTCTTTATTGCGGCATGCAAGGGCACAGATATAAAAAGGCTTTTGAAATATGTTTTTTATATGACAGCGGCAGGCTGCCTTCTGCTGGTTGTCTTATCGGCAACGGGAATCTATGGTGGGCTGGCTCTGGAGTCCGATTTCGGAAGAGGATATACCCAGGTGCGGTATTGTTTTGGGCTTGGCCATCCAAACGCGCTTCACTGTATGTTCATGATGCTGGTCTTTTTGGGCTTATACTTGTATAATGAGAAAATGAAGTGGTATGCTTATGCTATATTGTTTGCGTCAAATTATGCATTATACCTTTTGACAGATTCCAATACAGGCATGCTTATAACCTTCTGCGGCATTTTCGGCGCAGTTATTCTGCATTACTGGAAAGGGCTGAAAGAGAAAAAATGGATTTATGCAGCAGGGGCGGCAGTGTTTTTGTTCTGTGCCGGTTTTTCGGTGCTGGTAGCCGACAGCAGGGTCGCCAGGCCGAATTATTATACTTACCGGTTTGACAATCCCTGGGTAGGAGAGGTGGAATCCCATTTGAACGGCAGAATCAGGGATTTATACTATGGCTCTGTAGACTGCGAGGGGACTACGGCGACTTGGTCTTTATTTTCCGTGCCGGAAAATAATTATTATTTTGATATGGGGTTTGTGCGGCTGTTTTACTGGTACGGTATCATTCCCGGCCTGATTTATCTGGTTTTGAACGTGCTGCTGATAAGGCAGTTTTATAAAAAAGAAGATGGGATGGGGCTGGTTATGGTAAGCGCGCTGGCTGTCTATACTGTAGTGGAGGCTCATCTGGTTTCCGTATATATCGGGAGAAACTATATCCTTTTTCTGATGGGCATGTATGGCAGCAGTATGCTGGGGCTTGATTCTGATAAAGAGATGTATTTATGGTCATTCATAGGAGCATGTTTATAACGATGAAACAGAAGAACAAGATTATAGAAGTATATGGTTTATGGTTTGCAGATTTAATAAGTATTCTGGTGACATTTATTGCAGCTACCTATATCCGTTTCGGAAATTTCAGGGATATGGGCGATAAAAGCATACATTTTCTTGTATGCGTCTGTCTGCTGCTTTTTTGTACTGTCTATAGTTTCTTTTTTGACTGGAACAGGAATTTCCTGAAACGGGGTATATGGAAGGAAGGGATGGCGGTATTCCAGTACAATGCCATTATGCTTCTGGTGGTAAACCTGTTAATGACCATGCTGAAGTGGGCGGATATTTTTTCACGTCTGGTGCTGTTTTATTTTTTTATACTTAATATATTGCTGTCGCTTGCCATTCATACGGTGATAAAAAAATCTATGCATACCTATTATTCCATGGGGCAGAATGCGGTAAAGGTGATGGTGGTGACCCAGAGCAATCTGATTGACGAGACGCTGGATAGGCTGGAAAGAGATTTGGATATTTACTATCAGATTGTCGCCTTGGTTTGTATTGATTATAATATGGAGGGAAAGATAATCAGAGGTATCCCTGTGGTGGCCGGAAAGGAAGATTTGATTGAGGTGGCTACACAGATGGCTTTGGATGAGGTGTTCCTAAATCTTCCGGGCATTTCCCAAAGCAATATGGAAAGTATTATCCGTGGATTTGAGGATATGGGAGTAGACTGCCATTACAGCCTGGAGCTGCCGGGGGGAGATGCCAACCGCAGCAAGGTGGAAAGCTTCGGAAATTATACGGTGATTACGTACACCCGTTTCCAGAGCAGCTATAAACGGATGATGATTAAGCGTGTGATGGATATACTGGGAGGACTGGTAGGAATGCTGATTACCCTGGTATTCCTGCCCTTCGTGGCTATTGCCATCAAGCTGGATTCTAAAGGTCCGGTACTGTTTTCCCAGATACGGATAGGAAGAAACGGCCGGCGGTTTAAAATCTATAAATTCCGTTCCATGTATATTGATGCGGAAGAGAGGAAAAAAGAACTGGAAGCAAAAAATGAGATGCAGGGTCTGATGTTTAAGATAGAAAACGATCCGAGGATTACCAAGGTAGGGGCGTTCTTAAGGAAGACAAGCATTGACGAGCTGCCACAGTTTTATAATGTGTTTAAAGGAGATATGAGCCTTGTGGGAACCAGACCTCCCACTGCGGATGAATTCGAAAAATATAACCAGTATTACCGCAGGAGAATCAGCATGACTCCGGGGCTGACCGGTATGTGGCAGGTGAGTGGAAGAAGCGATATCGAGGATTTTGACGATGTAGTAAAATATGACCTGATGTATATCGATAACTGGTCTTTGCGTCTGGATATCAAAATCTTGTTTCAGACAATAGGGGTTGTATTATTCGGAAAAGGAGCGAAATAATGAATCTGGTAATTGACTGTTTTAAGCTGGTTAAAGGTGCAGGTAAAAGCATAGGAATCTATAATCTGGCAAAAAGCATGACAGAGCATCTGGGGGAGCATATGCTGAAGCTGGCAGAGGAAAAAGAGAACTCCGATACCATTATCGTTTTGGGCAACGCCCATAACCGGCAGGAGTTTGACGTGCCCGGCGTTACTTTTGTGGAGATAGGGGGGAACCCCTTTAATAAACTGTACTGTATCCTATGGGAGCTTTTGCTGGTGAAAAAATATGCCAAAAGATATCAGGCAGACAGGATTCTTTTTCCCCGGGGCTACAGACCGGTGGGCAAGAAAGGAAGCATTGGGACATGTAAAGGAGGAAGAAAAATCAGGGATACGGTTATGATTCATGATTTGATTCCTTTTTACTATCATAAGCATTATCCGGAGTTTTTTAATAAGCTGGAAAATGCCTATATTATGTACCGTATGAAAGTTTCCATAAAGAAGGCGGACAGAATCATTACCGGTTCGGAATATTCGAAAGAGGACATCATGGATAAGGTACCGGGGTGCGCCGGCAGAATACATGTGATTTATGACGGACTGAATGATGTATCTTTTCAGGATGGCAAGGATAAGAGTGCCGGCAAAGGAAAGGAAGACTATATTGTGGCAATGACTTCAGGCCTGCCCCATAAAAATGCCAAAGGAGTACTGGAAGTATATGAAGCATACTACAAAAAGGCTGTTCATCCTTTGCCCCTGAAAGTGATTGGAATCGGAGATACTTCTGCTTATAAAAAAATGGAAGCAGAGGCGGCAGCTCATGTGGAATGCTGCAAATATTTTAAAAGGTTTGATGAAATGTGCAGAGTGGCGGCCGGAGCCAAGGCTTATTTGTTTTTGTCATACATGGAGGGCTTCGGTTTTCCGCCGCTGGAGGCCATGCAATTAGGAGTTCCCGTGGTCTGTTCCGATAGGAGCTCTTTGCCGGAGGTAGTGGCGGATGCCGGGATTTTGGTCAATCCGGATGATATCGGCCAGGCGGCATGCGCTTTAATAAAGATAACGGAAGAAAAAGCGTTCCGGGAAGAGCTGATTAGAAAAGGATATGAAAATATCAAACGTTTTTCCTGGGACAGCAGGGCGGATTTGTACTGGAAGGAATTATGCAATGAGTAGATTGTTAATATATGATAATTCTAATTTTACCGATTTCCCTATCGGGGGCCAGCTGACCAGTATCGGTAATTTTCTACGGTTTGTCTGCGAGACATATCCGGAGCGGACAGACGATATTATGCTGGTGGGAGTGACCATCTATCCGGAAGAGGTGGGGAAGGTAAAGAAGCTTCAGCTTTACGGAAGGCAAATCAATTTCCTGCCGGTAACAGCGGGAGAAAAAGATTTGGGGAATACCTCCAAATCCTTGCGGATGCTGTATGCCAAAGGGCTTTTGAAATATGGAAGAATGCTAAAGATTACGAAAAAGGACTGCAATTATGTCCATGCGCCGGAGGCTTACGGCGTGGTAAAATTTTTCTGTATGAAATCTCAATGCATTATTTTTTCCCATGGCAGTTATTTTAATATGGAGCGGGGATTCCGCTTTTTCCAGAAAAATATTTTGGTGAAAAAAGGATTTGTGGCGTATTTGAAATGGATTCTGAAAAATGCCGATATGATTCTTCTGCTGGATAAAAACAGTCTGAGAGATTACGGATCGTATAATTCCAACTTAGTCCAGGTGGGAAATTCCATTATCTGCCCGGATATTCCTGAAGAACAGCATATTTTAAAGGACGGAAAAGTAAAAGAAATTCTTTTTGTAGGCCGTCTATCCAAAGACAAACGGGTGGAACCCATTATCCGTGCGGTTATGAATGGGGAAAAGTCCTTCGGGGAACTGCATCTTACGATTGTAGGAGACGGAGAGGAATATCACAACCTGATACAGTATGAAGGCGGAAACATCCATTTTGAAGGAGCGGTAGCCCCGGAGAAAGTAAAGGAATATATGAAAAGGGCAGATATACTTGTGATGAATTCTGCATTTGAAGGAATTCCCATGACGATTCTGGAAGCCATCAGCTACGCCCTCCCGGTCATCAGTACTAACGTAGGGGGAATCGGAGAAGTGCTGAGCTTCGGCTGTGATTCGGAAGAAACGGACGGAACGGCGGAAGGGATACTGGAGGCGGTGAAAAGAGTGGATAAATATTACGATACCTATTCCGGAAATGCATATAAGAATTCCAAGAGGTTTGATTATAGGCAGGTGAATCAGAAGGTGTATGGGCTGATTTGTAATTATTGGAAGTAAAAATGAACGTTGTGAGAATATTCTGACAATCTATTCCATAAAAATCCTAATATGCCAAGCATTCCACCAAGCCCAATAAAGCAAAACCACTCGGACAGAGGTCCTCCTGGTTTCTGGTCTTGGTTCCATGGCATAAAAAGGATTTTTATAGAATAGATTGTCAGAATATTCAGCAAGGTCATTGGTTTTGCAGTTTATATTGTTATTCATAATTTGTAATTCTGAGCAATGGTATATATATTCACGAATGGGAAGTTACCAGTACAGCAGTCCAGCCGAACGCATATTCCTCAAGGAGCCCCTTAAAAAGCGTCGGCACTTAGCGAGGTAT
>DNJW01000422.1:0-2661 GCA_003488965.1 Lachnospiraceae bacterium
GCAAGCTGCTCTGACATGGAGGTTGTAATGATAGAAAAATTAAAACTCAGTAATGAAAATATTGCACAGGCAAGCGAACTTGCGGAAAAGACCTTTGGGGAATGGGGCGTGGATGCCAGAAATATTCTCCAAATCCGGCTTGCAGTGGAGGAAACGCTGTTAAAGTATCAGGAAGCTTTCGGCAGGGAGGCGGAATTTGCACAAAAATATATCAGGCGATTTAAGCGCATCCGTCTGGAACTTTCCGTAATTGGGGAACGGTTTGACCCCTTTGATACAAGAGAGGAAGAACAAAGCGAGGTGCTGCGGGGGCTGCTTGCCAATATGGGAGTTGTGCCCGCGTGGCAGTATAAAAACGGCGAAAACCTGATTTTGTTTACCCCTAAAAAGAAAAAGCGTTCCCAGATGGCTTCTCTGGTACTGTCAGTAATGCTGGCTTTTTTGTGCGGCGGACTGTGCCGCTTCCTGCCGGAGGGTATCCGGGCTTTCTTGGCCGGCCAGCTGATCAGCCCTATATTTAACCGTTTTATGGGGCTTTTGTCAGCCATTGCAGGACCGATGGTGTTTCTTTCGGTTGTATGGGGGATATACAGCATAGGGGACATGGCTGCCATGGGAAGGATTGGAAAGAGGATGATCGGGCGCTTTATGCTGATGACCGTCCTTCTTACGCTGCCCGCATGTGCGGTGACCATGCCGCTTTTTTCCCTGAAAGCCGGAGACGGGGGGACGTTTGATTTTTCCGAACTGTTTCAGATGGTTCTGGATATCGTTCCCGGAAACTTTTTTACGCCT
Source organism: Lachnospiraceae bacterium (assembly GCA_003488965.1). Classification (GTDB taxonomy): domain Bacteria; phylum Bacillota; class Clostridia; order Lachnospirales; family Lachnospiraceae; genus Kineothrix. Next base: position 796 of record DNJW01000422.1, read on the forward strand.
TTTACAGAAGGAAATCCTTTACAGATTATTTTTGTTGCAGTTTTAATAGGGATGGCAATGCTGGTGCTGGGAAACAAAGCCACGGTTGCCGCGGCTTTTGTGGAACAGTCCAACTATATTGTCCAGCTTATTATGGAGGCAGTCAGTTCCTTTGTGCCGCTGTTTGTATTCGGCAGTATTTTAAATATGATACTGGGCAATGACTTTTCCGTATTTCTTCCTACCTATAAGCTGATTCTGGCCATGCTGATGGGAGATGTTATTCTTCTGGCGGCATATCTTGTGCTGGTATGCGTAAGGAGAAAGGTTTCCCCCAGGATATTGCTGGAAAAGATGATGCCCACCTTTTTCATTGCGCTGACCACGGCATCGTCCTCCGCCGCTTTCGGGGTGAATATGGAGTGCTGTGAAAAAGACCTTGGGATTGACAAACGAATCGTCAATTTCGGTGTTCCTTTAGGACAGGTTATCTTTATGCCGGGAGTTTCTGTTATGTTCCTGGCGGTAGGATTTTGTATGGCGGAAATTTACGGTGTGACAGTTTCGCCGGTATGGCTGGCTACGGCTTTTCTCATTGCCATTGTGCTGGCGGTGGCGGCGCCTCCTATTCCCGGCGGTGCGCTGACCTGCTATACTATTTTGTTTGTCCAGCTTAAAATTCCCATGGAGGCCATAGCGGTTACCATTGCCCTCAATGTGATACTGGAATTTGCCGCTACCGCGGTGAATCTGTTCTGTCTGCAGACGGAACTTGTGGAACTGGCCGCAGATCTTGACATGCTGGATGTAAAAAGATTAAGGGAAAAGAAAGATACATATGTTGCAAGAGGAAGGGACGGAATGTAAATGGAAAATGCAGCAATGCTGAAATTTCATGCAGACGATATTATTATAAAAGAGGGCGGAACTTATGAGGAAATGTACAAAATCATATCCGGTTCTGTGGCGGTTTATATCCGGTATGGGGAAAAGGAAGAGCATCTGATTGGGATTTATTCCAAGCCGAAGTGTTTCGGCGAAATTCATGTGCTTTCCGGCCAGCCCAGCATTTATACGGTAGTCGCCTACGACGATGTACTGCTGATGCGTATTACAAAGGATTCTTTGGAAGAGTTTATTAGAAATAATCCCAGAAATGCAATTGATATCATGCAGAACATGGTGCATACCAATATGCTGATGCAGAAAAATATTGACCTTCTGCTGGACGATATTTACGAAAAGCAGGATATTAATAAGAAGAGAACGGAAGAAATGAAAAACAAGATCAGGCAGTACCGCATAAACGGTTTTCATCTTTAAGGAGTCTGAGATGCCGGATTATACTTTGACAAATCAAAATATTGATATGGCGTGCCATGCCGCTACGATATTTTTTGAGCGCGCCCATGGGGAAAAAAGGGACATCCTCCGTATACGGCTAATGGTGGAAGAAACGTTGCTGAAATATCAGGAAGCCTTTGGCACAGAGGGAACCTTTCAATTTCAGTGCAAAAAGCGGATGGGCCGTCTGCAGGCCGGTTTTGCCATCCCGGGAGAAAGAAACGATGTCATTCATATGGACGGGGAAGAGGAAAGCGCCGTCATGAAAGGCATTCTTTCAGGCATGGGGGAAATCCCGGCATGGCAGTACAAAAACGGAGTCAATTACCTTACTTTTACATTAAAGAAGAAAAAAGCATCCCCTGCGGTATCACTGCTTGCGGCAGTGGCGCTGGCTCTTTTTTGCGGTATGCTAAGCCGCTTCCTGCCGGAAGAGAACATAAAATTTCTTTCAGAGAAAATGATTACGCCTGTGCTTGACACATTTATGGGTCTGCTGACCGCTGTTGCAGGTCCCATGATATTTTTGTCGGTGGCAGGCGG
>DNJW01000422.1:2919-3130 GCA_003488965.1 Lachnospiraceae bacterium
GATATTTTTGTCGGTGGCAGGCGGCATTTATAATATCGGGGATATTGCCACATTGGGAAAAATCGGAAAGCGGATGATTAGCAGATTTTTATGGATGACGCTGCTTCTTACAGTAGTATTCGGCATTGCCATCCTGCCGTTATTTCCCCTTGCCGGCAGAGGCGGCAGTTCTTTCCGGCTTTCGGAGCTTCTGGAGATGGTTCTTGGAATT
>DNJW01000401.1:0-5244 GCA_003488965.1 Lachnospiraceae bacterium
CAATGCCTTTAGCATGGGAATCCGGACAGAAAAGAAACGGTTTGCTCTGCTTCGCTCCATGGGAGAGACAAAAGGACGGCTGCTGCAGAAAAAATGGAAAGTAAATTTCCTGTTCCTCTTTATCGGGGGCTGCCTGTCATTGATACCAGTTTATATATATGACAGAATTGCCCGTCACGCACAAAAACTGATTGATGATTCCTATACAGAAGGAAATATATTACCGGACGGGCACTGGGCATACGGTATCATAAGATACTATTTAGCAGATTTTCATCCGGTTGCTGCGGCTGTTATTATATCTTTGGCTGCTTGTTTATTTACAGGCCTTGTAATTTGGCTGTGTATGAAAAAGGAATTGGACTGCAGCATCGCAGAAGGAATCCGTGAAGAAGAATAAACAGGGAAAACATAAACAAATTTTAACAATTTTCTGTATTGAACCTTAATAATTATCTTTTATATAATGTGATAGAATCTATTACAAAAAAACGAAAGAGGTGAAAAGATGTATCTTGAATTAGGGTTAAAATACTGGAATTACCATAAAAAGCGTGCATTTTTTATTTTATTTTCCATTTTCCTGAGTGTTTCAGCACTTGTTTCATCTGCCCTGTTAGTCAAAAGCAACAAAATACAGCAGTTAGAAAAGAATTTATATGAGTGCGGTAATTTTGATTTCCAGTTAATTAACGTATCAGAAAGGGACGAAAAAAAGCTGCGTGCAGAAAAGCGGTTTGAAAAATTTGGGGCAGTCTATCGGTGCGGCTATGCAAAGGGAAGTGCAGGGACAGATTTTGAGGTAGGGTATCTTGAGGATAAAACAGCAGAGGATATGCTTCATCTGACGCCAATTAAAGGCCGCTATCCGGAAAAACCCGGTGAGATCTGTATTGACAAAGTTACTTTAAATGCAATGGGATTTTCAGCGCAGACTGGGCAAAAGATTACCTTATCCTGCATGGATTGGGAGAAAAAAGAATCAAAGGATGCTACTTTTACTATAGTAGGAATCATTGAGCAGGTTGTGATTAGCAACGCAGCCCCCTATCTGCAGAGGGAACACCACAATATTACAGAAGCTGAAGAGGATGTATGCTATCCATTTGCTTATATTTACAGTGAGGACGCCAAAACAATTTATAAAAACAAATTTGAGAAAATTTTATTGGCAGACGTGGTAAACACAGATGATTTTGACGACCAGGATATGAGGCGTATCTTAACCCGGGAATACACAGATAGAGATTTTTTGTTTGATTCCAGTAAAATAAACAACCGCTCCCTGACGGCGCAGTTATTGCTTGGCGATGCGGACGGGGAGTCCTGGGGCTACCATGTGGCCCAAGACCGCCTTGGCACAGATTCCGTCAAACCAGATTTTTATACGGCTGTGCTGATACCGGTATTTTTTGCGTTAGTCATTCTGGCAACCTTTTGTTCCCTTTATAATGCCATCAGCATGACTTTTTCGGAACGCATACGCCAGAATGGGATGTTCCGCTGCCTGGGGATGGAGCGTTTCCGCTGCCAGTGCCATCTTTTATTAGAAATGGGGGTGCTTTTTGTCCCCGGTATTCTGGGCGGATATGGCGCAGGCTTTTTGATTTACCTCTTAGTGCAGCAAGTGCAAAAAAATGTGTTTGGGATACAGGTCATGGGAGCGAATGATGTCAGCGAATACTTCCGGCCATGCCTGGAAGCCGTAACGGTAAACCCATATACATTCCCTTTGGCTGCAATCTGCATTGCTTTAGTCCCGGCTATGGTCATCCCTGCACTCCGAAGCGGCAGGGTGTCGCCGGTTGCCGCCTGTGCGGTGAGAAACCGCCTCCAGAAAAAGCAGAGACGCTTCCAGGCTCTCTTGTACCTGAATCTCTTTGTAATTATCGTGGCTGCCGTCTTTGGCTACTGCTACTTCCGTGCGGATAATGACAGTAAAACCTACAATTACCAGACACAGCTTTCCTCTACAGGAGTTTCCAAATGGGATTATTATATGGAGCAGAACAAAAATTCTACCATGATGGCCTGGGGCGATGAAACCATGCATAACACCGGCATTTCCCAAAAAGATCTTGAACTAATCCGGAAAGACCCTGCTGTCAGCCGGACAGAGGCAGTTATAATTAACGCATCCACTAAGGTTTCGATAGAGGATTCGCCAGAAAATATGGAGACGATGGGCATCCTTGAAGGAGCGGACACGACAATAATCCCATATCCCCTGTACTCACAGGAGGAAAGGGACATCTATGACCTTCGGATTGAACGGGAAATGAAATACAGGGGATATAAAAAGAATGAAAAACTCTACCAAGTCCCGAGCATCGGAGTTGAATACAAGGCATGGGACAAGCTTAAGAAATATGTGACGGAGGGAAGTATACATCCTGAAAAGATTAAAGAGGGAACAGAAGTAATCCTTGCCGTGACAGATCCTGAAAGCTGTACCTACCATGCAGGGGACAAGCTCCCGCTCAATGATGACATCTATCCTGATATCATTGACCAAAGCGAGGAATACCGCCTGGGGAAGGATTTGGACTTTGTAGAGCCTACCTATGGGGCAGAGGGAAATAACTGGGCGCAGTATTGTTTTGCCAAGCGGAAGAAGCTAGAAGTGACAGTAGGCGCTGTCATGGTGATTGATAATCAAATGGACCAGCAGAAATATTTCTTTAGCTATTACAATACATTCCCATGGAACATCATTGTGTCAGATGAAACTTTTGCAAACTGGGGCTTGCCCGATAACCGTTACAGCAAACTCTGGGTATCATGCAAAAAAGGGGGCGACACCGCAGAATTTGAACATCTCTGGTACAAAACACTCCTTCATGGGCAGCTGATGGAAAACCGTGTGGCACAGGATATAAAGGATCAAATTGAAGCTACAAACCAGAGTGGGATGACGCTGTTTTTCTCCATGCTTTTTATGGTTGCCGCTATCAGCATTATAGGGACAATCAATGCTTTTAGCATGGGAAGCCGGCTGGAAAGGAAACGGTTTGCCCTGCTGCGTTCTATGGGGGAAACAAAAACACGGCTGTTCCTAAAAAAGTTTCTGTTAACTTTCTGTTTCTTTCTCTTTAGCGGATGCCTGTCTGTTCTTCCAGTTTATGCTTTTGGCAAGCTTGCCTTGTATGCTGCAAGACTGGTGGAGAACTCTTATAAAGAAGGAAAACCGTTGCCGTATACCCACTGGGCATCTGAAATACCAAAGTATTGTGATTTTTCACAATACCATCCAATTGTCGTAGCTGCCATTGTGTCGCTGACTGCCTTTTTGTTTGTAATCCTTGTTATTGGGCTGTGTATGAAGAGAGAGCTGAGCTGCAGTATTGCAGATGGCATCCGTGAAGAAGAGTAGAAGAAATGGAGGCATTGGTATGGAAAACCAAAACTATATTTTTACAAGAAATCTAACAAAAACATATAAAATCGGGAAACAGAAAGTTGAAGCGCTAAAAGACGTATCACTGCAAATCGAGAAAGGGCAGATGATAGCAATTATCGGAAGCAGCGGCAGCGGCAAATCCACCCTATTACACCTGCTAGGCAGTTTGGATGTCCCTACAGAAGGAAGCGTGCTTTTTGAAGGACAGGATATTTTTCAATGGAAAGACAGGAAAATATCAGAATTCCGCAGACGGGAAATCGGTTTTGTGTTCCAGTTTTTTAACCTGTTCCCAGAGCTGACGGCACAGGAAAATATCCTTCTCCCACTAAAGATAGACAAAAAGAAACCCGAGCAGGAATTTTTCAGACAGGTCGTGGAGGCCGTCGGGCTGCAGGAACGTTTAAAACACAGACCAGAGCAGTTAAGCGGAGGACAGCAGCAGCGTGTATCCATTGCGCGTGCCCTGCTCCACCGCCCGAAACTGCTACTTTGTGATGAACCAACCGGAAACCTGGATGAAAAAAACGGAAATGAGGTAATCCGCCTTTTAAAAAGGGCAAATGAAGAGTGGGGACAGACCATTATGATAGTAACCCACGATGCAAAAGTAGCGGAAAGCTGCAGCCGCATCATTGAAATCTCTGACGGAGAAATATCTGAATCCTCGCCGGAAAATCAATGAAATGATATTATAATTAGTGCCTGCTGATTAAGACTAAAACCATTGATTTTACTGACTTTTACCTTGAAATGTGATATAATACCTGCAAGGTTTTTGATGAATTTCACAAGCAAAAGGGTTAAAATTATGTACAAACCAATTGGTATCAGGATAATACTGATAGAATAGAATCGAATCGGAACGCAACTTTAGCCTAAGCAAACATTGCTATATTTTTGCACAGATTGGCCGAATGCAAAAGATGAAATTTGTAAATATCTACTTAATCAGCAGACACTATATAGAAAATAAAACTAAAATATCGTTTATCAATCGGGAGAAAACATTTATGATTAGAAAAATATTTATGTATATCACCCTGTTATTTATCTGCTGCCTCTTTGCCGGCTGTAGCGACACCCATGACATCCAGGAAGAGGATGTTTCCTCTGGCTGGAAGGAACAGAAAATCTTTTTATCTGCGGAACATGTTGCAATATCGGAAGAAGATTATAAAAAAATAGATAAATTAAAAACATTGCTGCGGGATATTCTGATTGACCACCCAGATACCGAAGTAATAGAGGCATTAGGGAAGGATGCCAGAAACAAGATTGGGGACGAATGGCTGGCAAATAAGGGATGGGAATATAACCTGTCCTGCGTGCCGCTGGTTGCCTGGAATTATGAAAAAAACCAGATTGACAGCATTATTACCGGGCTGATTTTATTTGATGACACAAGGGAAAATGCAAACCTTATGCAGCTGGGATGGGAGGGGGACAAATTAAGGTTTGATGGCTTTGAAACAATAGGATTAAATCTACTGTCAGATAACCCCCAAAAGAAATATCTCTGGACAAAGGCAGATTATTATACAGGCTGCTTTATCGGACCAGACAACAATGCATATTATGATTCTGGGAGAAAATATCCCAGTGAAGAAATAGAAGTACAAGGCGATTATTACGGAAAATTTGACTGTAACCAAATTGGCGTCAGCATAGATGAGCTGACAGCCCCCTCCAACTGTATCAGGATGGTATTGTCCGATGAAGCATTCCGTTGACTTGGGGGACTGCCATGAAATAATATGGCGACATAGGCAGGTGGTGAGGGAGGAAAGTATATGAAATATGTAATATTATCATTCCAGAGCATGAAAGCAAAATTATATGTT
>DNJW01000401.1:5493-11496 GCA_003488965.1 Lachnospiraceae bacterium
ATATGAAATATGTAATATTATCACTCCGGAACATGAAAGCAAAATTATATGTTATCCTTTTTGTGCTTATGCTCAGTTTTTTTATATTATTATTATTTTATGGTGAGACAGCACGCAACCATCATTTTATCCTGTCCACAATATATCTTTCTGCCAAGGAGGAAGGCAAAGCAGCCCTGACAACAGGACAATGGGAAGAAATATGCCAAACCTTTAAAGAATACCAGGGCAGAATGGAGGGAAGCGTTTATGTGGATCTCACATTATGTTCGGAGGGAAAGGAACTAAAAGATATTTATAGTTCTTTATACTACTTTCAATGGGACGGCAGGAAAGAAGGGAAGAATACTTTTTCGGAAAAGGAATACCAGTCCTGTGCAAAAATTGTAAAAACAAACCAAAAGAAAGAAAAGCTGCGGATTGCCTCAACCTGGTTTACAGCGCAGCATTGGGACTCCCCATACAATGAAATTCCAATCACAACAGTAGCGGCAAATCAACTCCCTGTACAGAATATTTCCCTTGTCTGCGGCTGCATGAGCGGAAAAGATTATAAAAAACTGGCAAACCAAATACAGGAAACTTTCCCGTCTTATAACTTCCGGGCAGATCAGATTGACCAGGTGCTTGGACTGGAACGGCAAAAAACTTGTCTGTTTCTGATAGCAGTTTTGGTAAGCTTGTTCAATATTGCCTTAATTTACCAGTATATCATGCAAGAGCAGAGTCCGCATATCATCCTGTACCAGCTATGCGGCTGCCGGAAACACCAGCTATATTTTATTTCCTTAACACAAGCTATCTTGTTGTTTATAATACCATTCACAGCCGCAGCAGTGGGATACTTCCTGCTCTACCCAACTATGTACCAGCTTGGCATTGTCAGCCTGCAAAGTGCCATGGGCTTTTCCTACACAGGGACAGCATGCCTTTTCTGCGGAATGGTTACAGTGCTGTTTTTCCTTCTCTGCTCTGCTGCTTTGGTTCGGAAACCTGTAAGGGAATCCTATGTGGAAAGAAACAATCTCCTGTTACGTTTTGCCAAAGTGCTGTCTGCACTGGAGTTAGCGGTAGTCATGGCCGGAATTTATTTTATAGCAGATACATACCATTTTAATATGAGAGACTACGATAAAATCGATAAATTTCCCTATACAGGGATTTATTTCTCTACATTCCATGATCATACCGATGGCTCATTCCTAAAAATAAAAGAAAAAATTGAAAAAACATCAGGCTTCCTCCGATGGAGTTTTACAAAACAGGAGGTCATTGAAGATACCGACGCTGTCATATCATTCGACCCACTGAGCAGCCAGTTATTTTCTATGGAAGTCCAGAAAGGCATATGGTTTGATGAAACCTCCCAAAAGAATGGAAAAATCCCATGTGTCATAGTTGACAACGGAATCGGAGATATGGATATAGGCGATACTATTACAATAGGTGGAAAAGATTATATTATTACAGGGACTGTTTCACCTGAAGAAGGGTATTTCAATATTGCGGATTCCTACGGAAATGCAGACACCTATGCTCTGAGTGAGTTAAAAAGTGGGCTATTCCCAACAACTTACCGCATAATACTGTGCAGTACGGAAGATGCTCCAGAATATGTGGATGAAGGAACCAGCATTATTGCCTATTTTGACAAAACCTTGTCAGAAAAGAAAATGACAAAGATAAGGCAAATCCTGGAAGAGGAGGGAATTACAGAAACCTTTGAGGAAATGAAGCAAATTACTTACCAACAATGCTATTATAAAGTAATGGAGTATATTCCGTTCTGCATAATCTTTCTTATGATATCTATCATGGGCATCGTTACCCTGACAGTTACTAAAAGCAAGCAAATCATCAGAAGATATGGCATCACTGCCTTGTATGGCTGCCGTTGGGGACAGGTGGCTGCCGGATATTTCGGAAAACTCTTTTCACTTGCGGCATTTATGTCGGTTCTGGCAGCAATATTTGCATACTACGCAAATATTTACGATAGAAATATTATGCTCCTGAACCTTTTTATCAGCCTGGCATGTGCTTTCCTTGGCACAATACTGCTGCATCTGCTGAAGGGCAGGAAAGACATTATGGCCTGCATCCGATGCTAAAAATAACTTATGGAAGGGAAGATTGCTATGGATAAAATAAAGTATAAAATAATTGCTGTATCTGCTGCAATAGTTGTACTGGCAGCTGCTGTCATTACAGGCATCATCTTACAAATACGGGGGAACTCCGCATGGGATGATATATCAGTAAACCAGCTTGAAGACATAAAAATATATGTACGGTTTGTAAATAGTAAACGAATCTATATTGATACGTTTTTCCCACTGGATACTTCCACTATTATATCGGATGACTATATCCTGCAGGTAAAAAACGGCAATGACTGGAGCACCATCGGGACAGATACAGGCTCGAAGCTGGAATATGGCACAGCAGACAACAGTGCAATTGACGATGAAAAATATCCGGAAATCGGTTATAATTCACACCAACATGAATTTATAAAAGACTACGGCATTCTTGATAAGGGAAGCTACCGTATTGTTTTTGGCGCAAAAAGGAAAAAAACAGAATATTATCTTGCTGTACCATTTGACATTACCTTAGACTATGAATATCAAAAAGAACCAGAGGAATATGAATATACTGTGACCACAAGCTGGGGACAGGGAGAACTGGCAGAATATTATGAACAATGCCATGATTATATTACATACAGCGAATTTCCCCTTGGATTCGAAAACCAGACATTTTCCATGGATTTATATAAGCACCTTAAAAAAGCGGTATTAGCTTCTGGCAAAACGAAACAGGAAATCAGCGGAACCAAAGAACTCAAAAAGCTGTACCAGTATTTCGCTGGGGCAGTCATGACAAGGACAGATGGCGGAATATACGGGGCGACCTTTTTTACAGACGCCGATCTTTTGTACAAGACAATGGAGCCGCCCCAAAAAACAGAAGAAACAGGGCAATCATATGGTTTGACGCTGACCTTTGGCTATAATGGAACCAAAAAAGAAATCAGGTGCAATATCAGCGGCCACCGGCTGGTGGTAGAAACGTCCGATTTTGCTTTCCGCGAACAAATATCGGAACGTTTTCCGTTAGGGGAACTGATTCCTGCTAAGGAAAAGAAAAAGCTGAATATGGAGTTTTATGTATTTAATAAAATAGGGAAGGCAATGGAGGGGATGAAATGATCCAGACATAAGCAAATCATAAACTGTCTGTGTCATTGGAATATCTCTTTGCCCCGAACTGGTCTTTAATCCACCTGTAATGAATCTGTTGTTGTTTGAATTATGTGTTACATTACGCCTGATATTTTAGAGACTTTATTTTCACTTTGTTTTGTTTCACTATTTTTCACACATAAATTCTATTTGTAGCATCCGACACAATATGCTATAATATTCCATAGTTAGATTAGAACAACGTAGGGATAGTCTGGTGATTGCCTTTCCGGGAACGGAAAGGAGGTACATATGAATACGTTAGAAATTTTGACGTTGCTGTTAGTTGTTTTTGCAGCTTTATCGTATCTCGACAATCACCATAAAAAGTAAGCTGGCTACCTCCTACGGCAAGGAAATAGCCAGCTGTTCAACTAATATCATTTAGTTTCCGGTGACAATCATCGGACAGCTCAATATCCTTTGATTGTTTCTAATCTGATTATAAACTATCTACTTGGATATTTCAAGTGGCAGTTTAGGAGTGGGGATGTTTCGGCATCCTCATTTTTATTTGGTGGGGGGATTCCTGTTTCAACCCAGTCTTGTAATTCAAATTCGTTCCAATTCCTTAATACTTAAACCGATTTTTTTAGCAGAACCTCCAACTTCACCACGTCTACGAATATATCACTCCTTTGAATCTCATAACCATTTAGTAATTCCAAAAGATTTTTACTTTTCAGGTATAAAAATCTGCCTGAATTGTTAAAGCTTTCCACAAAACAGCCGATATATCTAGTACAAAGAATAGTTATTTCCAGAAAATTATGAAGTGACAGATCAGGAATGGTTCACGGACGGACCGGCTTGGATGGAAATTAATTTTAATCATTCACAGAAAAAGGAGGTTCTTACAAATGGACAATATGACAGTCAATAATAATGTAAGCACATATGCAGCAAATAATACAGTTTCCGGAAGAGAGGCTGACACATCTGCGAAGGCAGCAGAGGCAGAAAAGAAAACAGAAGACAGCGCTGCTGTATTTGAGAAATCAAAGGAACCAAAGAGAAGCAGCACGAACCAGATTTACAACAAAGATGCAATTGTCAGCAGATTAAAGGCTGACCAGCAGAGCCGTATCGCTTCTATGCAGTCACTGGTTGAAAAAGTATTAAACAAGCAGAAAGGTACATTTGACCTCGCAAACAGCAATAACTTGGCAGATACTTTCCGTAAGGTAGCCGGAGCAGCAAGTCCAGACGATATTGCAGCAGCAAAGGCAAGCATTGCAGAAGACGGATACTGGGGCGTAGAGCAGACATCTGACAGACTTGTCAGCATGGCAATCGCATTAAGCGGTGGAGATACAGAAAAGGCAGACGAATTAAAAAATGCTATTACAAAAGGCTTTAAGCAGGCAACTGCAGCTTGGGGAGAAAAACTGCCACAGATTTGCCAGGACACATATGATACTACAATGAAGAAAATGGATGATTGGAAAAACGGCGTAACAACCGCGGAAGACTATTCAAAATATCTTTCCTGATTTATCACAAAACAAAAAGGACGGGGCACTTGCTGCATAGCAGGCGCCCTGTCTTTTTCATGTTTTAGGCAATTACACTGTAATGTAGTGGTCACCAGCGCAGGCGGTGCACTTTTTCATTTTCCCATAATTTTTATTATCACATATTCCGAATGCTTCCCTGTGCGCAACGAATACCCCCAACCACCGATTCCCGAAGTAACAATTGCCTGAAAATCGCCCTCTTTCCGAAATCCGTAATTTAATTCTACCATCCGAAACAATGTTGTAAGCGGTCCAACCGGCCACATCTGCCCGGCATGTGTATGTCCGGATAGCTGCAAATCATAGCCGGCTGCCGCATTCTCTTTCAGTTCTACCGGCTGATGGTCTAACAAAAGCAGAAAATCATTTTCATCAACCCCCTGCAGTAAGTCTTTTGATGGCATTCTTCCCGCTACTGACCTGTCGTCCCGCCCGATTATCGTAAATTCATCATTCACTGCCACAGCTTCATCTTTTAAAACCCGGATTCCCGTATCTGCTATCGCCTTTTTCAGTTCTTCTTCTGTAAACGGCGCCTTCCGTGAATAATGTGCCCTGTCATGGTTTCCGTATACATAATAAATCCCAAATTTTGCCGTAATCCCAGACAATACCTGAAATGTTCTTTCCATCTCTGCCTTTGTACTCCGCTCATCCACGATATCACCGCACAGCACGACTGCATCCGCCTCTTTACTGCTGATATCCCTGCAATATTCCTCAAGCTTTGAACTATTCATTGTTGTTGGAAAATGCAAATCCGAAATCAGGCAGATTTTATATCCTTCATCACGGATTTCTTTTTCCGTATGTACGGTATACTCTGTTACCCTGACATTACGCATATTCCAGAAACTATAAACAATCACAACTGCAGTTATAAAAATTGGGAGCAGTCCGCTCCTGTATACCTTATTCCAATGCTTTTTTTCCCCTGGAAGCTTTTTGGCAATCAACTGGATAAAATCCATTAACACTGCAAAGCCTGAAATATATAAAACAATCAGTGCCCATACTCCAAAAAGATTAATAACCGGAACCGCAGCCACTGCCACTAATACAGCTAAAATCCTCTTCCACCATTTCCCCTGCTCTGGTAATCCCCAGAAAACTGCTGCCCTTTTCAAATAGAAATAATCATAAATTCCTGCTGCAGCCGCTATAACTGCTGCAAATCCAATAAATACTGCCAATGCTGCATTCCTCCTGATATCATAACATTTTTCCACCGTGCGGTT
>DNJW01000108.1:0-7812 GCA_003488965.1 Lachnospiraceae bacterium
TATCCATTAGCCATAAACCTCCTTTTGTTTATTGGCGACAATGTAAGCCATTCCCAAAAGGTATATGACCTCGGAAATATTATGCATCGAAACCGATGCTGAATCAACCGGACCCTTTAACAAATCAGTGTTGTTTCAAGAAGTCTCTCTCATTTTTAACCATTATTTATTGTCTTTATATGCCTTTTTCGCTTCTTTTATAGCATCATTCAAATCAATAGAACTAGCTGTGTTCCTCATAGCCTGCTTCAATTCTGCTTCCGACATACTATCAACGCTCTTTCCCTTATTTAATAAGGAACCAAGCATTTTAATATAAATGATTCCAGCAAGATATACATAACAAAAGCTGGTAATGCCGGTAATCGCTGCCGAACCAAGCGTTCCAATCCCTGGAATAAATGATATTGCTGCTGCTACAGCAATGGATGCCGCAACCGCCCCCGCTAAATCTGCAACAACAGCAGATGCTAAAGATTTCAATACTCCATTTCCAAGTTTTACTCCGAGCATTTTGCCAAGACTTACATACATTTTTACGATAATCCCTACTGATATACCAGCCGCTATCGTGCTTCCTGCCCCAGGAAGACAGCCGGCGCCGGCTGCAGCAACCGCTGCCCCCACAGCATGGCTTATCACACTTTCAACAATTTCATCCGCATTATTGCAGTACACCTTTAGTGCATATGCCGCTTCCTTTAACATCGCTGAATTCATCTTCTTTTCCTCCTATCTCAAAATTTGAAATTTGTCAATATATCTCCCGATATATTTTTAGGTTTTTGTGTTACTCTTTATATCATCATCCATGAACGGATGGAATGATTAACAAGTACTGTTATGCCGCTATTTATCCATATACTTACCCTACCAGTTCCCGTTAGGATCATGCCCCGACATTCCTTCATTCTGTTTTATGGATAAAGGTCCGGAACAGACTTGCACTATATTGCTGCCCCATTGGGCTGATGGAGGATTTCTCCTTGTCCACTAGTTTTTTTATTCCCACGAGCAACGGTCCAAGTGGCTGCTTGCAGACATTTAGCGATTGCCGCGAGGGCCAAATATCCCGTTTCTTGCATCGGGGTATTTGATTCAGATATCTGTGAAGCTGGTTATTATCTGGACTTCCACATTCTTTAGGAAATAATACATTTGCCATCACTAAATATAAAAGACACTAATTTTAATAACTCAAACCCATCAATTGCCCGTTCAAAACCAAACAATCCCGTTCAGTATCGTATTCATACAGATAACGCCAATCTGATGCGGACAGCCTATCTTAATCACATAAGCAGCCTATTAATTCCAGCAAAATTCAATCAGCTGTTTCGTTAATCCGGCGATATCATGACGAAGATTGCAAAGACGCTTTTTTTGATCCGCCTCTTCTTTTGTCAGCAACACATCATAATAATGATAATATAAATCATATAATTGGTTAATCGGCTGTTCCGAATTTTGCGGCAAACCTTCTCCTCTCAACTTATCCCAAAACTTTTTAAAGATACCTTCACAGACCACATCCTTACGTACTTTCTCATCTAAGTCAAATAAATTGCCATTGAAACCCTGAATATTTTGATCCGACTTCGAATCAACTTGTTTCCCACTATCCTTGGAAGCAGACTCAAGGATATCATCCCAAGTGGCATCATCATTTTCCTTTCCGTTATTCCTCTGCCTCGTTTTTGACATATTAACACAATAAGCATCGGCTCCTACGACACTTTTCATCAGCGCATCCTTTAATTCATCCGCTTTTTCTGAAAGCTGCTCACTAATTGCCTCAACCTTGTCATCTTCACTGTTTTCCCAATTTGGGTCAGAAATTTTCTGGCCAAAAAGCTGTTCCGCAGTCAAGTTTTTCGGTTCAAACTGCTCGATAATCTTTCCGATGCTTTCGTCAATCAGTCTTTCTGCTCCGATATCCTTTAACAGCAAACTTTCGAACGCCCCGGCAAGAAGTTCCCTCCCATCTCTTTTTAGCCACCCACATATCTCAACTGCACTTGGATTCACGGAATTATCCTTCTGGTTAAGGTCAGACATCACGCATTGGAAACGTCCGTTTTTCCAGAGAATATCTAACAGATTTTGTTTTTTCTTCCCCACATATGTATTAATCTCAACTTTCAAAGTGTCATACTGCCGTTTCACCTCTTCCAACATGTGCGAATACATGCACAAAAACGCAGCATAACGGTTATAAATATACCGGGGGCCAGTTGCGGATATATATTCATAAAATATGTTAACGTCGGTTGTTTGAAAATTTAACTTAAGATTCGATGTCAATTCTTTCGTAATCTCATTAGCTCTTTCCCTTACAATAGTCTCGGTTTCACTCTCAGTGTCAAACGCCTGCTTCTCTATCTGCTCAAATAGCTCCCGGAATATTTCTTCTATCTTTATTTTCTTTTCCGAAGCATTTTCATCTTCCGCACTGCAAATCTGCCCCAGACCTTCCGCAATCTGGCGGATAGCCAAAATGCTTCTGGAAATGTTTGAATCTGCCTCCTTTGCCTGATTTATAGATTCCCGGTCGGTTTCCTCTACGCTTTCGGACAAGTTCACCAGCATATCCACCAGCATTTTTGTCTGAACCTCTTCCCACTGTCCAATATCAGAGACATAAATCCTCTTGCATTCTCCAGTATAGAATCTTTTCGCATTGTCCAAGTCATAGAATAAATCCGAAGGGATCACCAGATTGCTTTGATAACAGTTATAGACCAGATATAAAAATTGACTCGGTGTTTTTCCCTGATTCCCGATAATCTTAATCCAGTCTCCGATTGTCCATTCCTTATAAGATTGGGACTGGGGCCTTTTCAAAAGAATCATAGCATCACTGTCCTGCATCAAGGATTTTATCTGCTCGTCATTACTAGTCGCATCGTCATTGGCGCCAACACTGTCAATAAGCTCCAAACCGGCAATTTCCCTGCAAAGACTTCCTCGAATCTCAACCACTTCTATGCCGCAATAGGTAGTATAACGCTCTTTTCCCTCTTTCGCATAAGGATCATACTTGCAGACAAATTTTTTTACCAGTTCAAATTTATGTTCAGACGGTATCTGAATACTGTAACTCGTATGGGCATTCCAGCTTTCTATCAAGTCGCTTACACGGAAGAAACCTTTCAGATTCCCCGAATCCATGTTATTTTCCGAATAATCTTGGTTTTTTGAGAAATATATGAAAGAACAAAAGTCATTGATTGACTCTTCATCCCTTTCATCCTTATAACGGTTCCTGCAAAGATTATGAAACTCCTTAGACTCAGAATAGCTGCCTAGGAGTGCAATAGGGTCAGAGTTATCTGTAAGATCATCTTTCAGCTTTTGTATCTGTGTAAACTGATTTTCCATTTTTAATTTTTCCAATATCTGGATCATCCGGCAAACCGACTGCCTGCAGTCCTTTATAAAAGCAGACTTATCCTTAAATTTGGCAGTTGCCGTGACCCCCTCCGTATGATCGTCATAAATCAGAACCGTGCGTGTACCTGTGCAGGATTTATGGTCTCCGGCACTGGGAAAAAGGTTTTTCTTAACCTCTTTGTCTATATTCCCCACAGCAGAATCCAGAAATGTACTCTTGCCGGCATTAATGAGACCTACTACCGGTACACGGATATTTTTCCGTTCCATAACTTTTTGGGTTTTCTTTAATACACCAAGGTTGAGTGCCAGACAGTCTTTTTCATCTATCAGCATTTTCTTATACGACGCAAACACATCTTTATGAACCGTTTCCTGCTTAATGGAAATCCCAGTCAGTTCTTTCATGCAGCTAATTAATTTCTCAAGAGGATCCATAATTTTGTTTGTCCGTGCAATAAGTCCGCCCAGCTTTTCCGATTGCTCTGCCCTAGATGCCAAAACCGCGTCTATGGCATCAGTCACACTTTCATTCCTAAAACTGCTTTCTTGATCATAGGTACACAAAAATCCATATTTACGGCATTTTTGGATGATATTTTTATCATCCCCCTCCATATGATGAGCCATAATTCTTTCCTCTTATCCTTTCTGTTCAGATTTGTTATTTTTAAATTGTCCCAACTGCAAATCAAAAATTAATTCTTTTTTTGGTGCATTCTTTCTCGGATTATCTCCTGAAACTGCAAAAATACTGATTTCCGTCTGACTGTTTGCCCTGACAAAGCAAGTCATATTTTCTTCCATCGGCATGTTCTGCTCATTGAGTACGATTGTTTTGACTCCCCTCAATTCCCCTCTTTTCGGGATTATATCCGTGTAATACAAATCGCAGACTTTTGAAACTGCAAAGGGAACACTCTCCCCGATAACCAGCCGTTCTCCCCGTACTCCACCAAGCACATCAAAATCAAAAAAGCTTTTCGTCCCAAGATAATACAAAAGACGATCTTTCACACAACGGTCTTCAATCTCTACTTCTTTTCCATACAAAGCCAGTCCATATGCGACCCCGGTTTTTCCATCTAAATCCCCAAGTCTGGAAATCCGTGTACGCATCCTTTCTTTTTGTTCTTCATCCCATAGATCAATAGGAAGGTGTCCCTCAAATTCAGGTGCGCCTATTGGGTCGCACAAATCCACTCTTTTTATCCGGCTATTATCGACCTTCTGATTTATATATTCCTCAAACGTCCTTCTGACCAGCTTTGAACGGCAGGAACTTCCTGCAAGGAACACGCACAGCTGCGGAACTTCTTTTTTCCCTTCTTCTTCCAATGTCCGGTAAAAGGTATCAAAAAAAGCAGCGATCCCCTCATAGATACGTTTTACGAGCAGTCTAAGCAGGGATGTTTTGGAAAACTTTTTCATCATTTTAGAAGTCTTATTTCCATTATCGCCCTTTTTACTCTCCTTTGAATCATCATTCCCGCTATCCATCCCCTCCTGCATCAGTCCGCTTATATAGATTTCAAATTCCTCAGAATTGTCATCAGGTTTCTCCCAGATAGGATTTCTCAACTGCTCCACAAGAAATTCCAGATTATTGGCAGCTTCGGAAGAAACGGAAAAAAAATCTTCATCCCCTCCCTCATAGCAACGGGGACGGGAAATTTTATAACCTTGTTCCCTGAACCATTCCTTTTCATCCATGCACACTTGAACAGCTAATAGTTCCAGCAGATTTTCACCACCTAAAAACGGGTCTCCTCCATTACCTAACATCCAAATCTTATATTTGTCCCTATGGAGACTTTTATCCTGTTCTATCCCCCAGACACCATAATTAAAATCACAAGTTCCTCCGCCGAAATCAAAAATCCCATAAAAGAAATGTTTCCTGAAATGGCTGGGTACTCCCATGCATGCCAGCGCACATACTGCATAGGCCGCAGGTTCTGAACAAGTACAATTAACAGAAAAATTTTTTATCTCATTGCTGTTAACAATACTGGCTGGCAGAGATTTTTTAATACCCCGCTCAAAGCTCTCCCGCATTTTATACTGAATCTGCTCCGGGCATGTGGCTGAAAAGGACAAGCGGTATCTCATAAAAACATTATTGTCTTGATTATTATTTGCATATAGCCCCAGATAATAGGCATATAATTCCACAGGATCCACGCTGTTTTCTTTTGAGCCATATGCGCTTAATATAATCGGCTTGTCCGGAGCTTCTGCTTGCCGCAGCACTGCCCCACACGAATTGGGATCCAGCATCCATTGCTTCAAACTGCGGAATATTCCTAAAGCTGAATCCGCCTTTCCGCTAACAGAGTACGAATTATCTATAGAGACATCCTCCCAACGGGTATTCGGTCTCCCCGCTTCTTCTTCGTAAGTCTCCAGAAACTTTTCCAGACTGCAGAATTTCAGTATAGTAGGATACAGAGGGTTTCCTCCGGCATACCCCCTTTTGGGCTTAAGTACATGAAAATTCCCTTTCGTCTGGTCATTGAGTACTACCACTGTACTTTTCGTACCAAAATCAATAGCAATTAAGCCATCTGTCATAGCCCTCTTAACACTCTCTGACTCCCAAGGTGCCTGTGCGCTAAGCCATTCTCCATCTGGAAAAATACAGCGAATTTTATTGATATCCGGCTGGGCTTTTTCAAACACCTCCCAGCATTGGCCATTGTCAAATATTTTTTCTGATAAACCATAATACTTATTGCCCAGACGTATCCGATCAGCTCTACGGAAATATTCCTTTAGCTTGTTATATTGTTCTTTAGTAAGCATTACCGTATTTGCATCACGCAGCTTATATAGCCAGTTAAGAATCTCTCCATCAGCTGGAACCAGCCCATATCTTTGATACAAATTAACCCATCCATCTAATAACTCTTTCCCGTTTTTAAAGGAGTAACTCCATACTGGCAGAGAATATCCATTAAAGTTTTCGGGATGCTGAAATGAAAGCGTATATTTTATCCACCGGGATTTCTCCCTGAACAGCAAGTAATCGACAGAAGACAGGAAGCTTAACGCAGATTCCGTCACTGTACCGTCTGATTTCATAAATTGGAGCAAATAGGAATATAAATGATGTATCTGTTGATTCGATGCAGAAGGATATTTTTCTGTGAACTTATGGGAACCACTCTCCTTCTCCAAATCCAGACGACTCCACTCTTCATATATGTTCTGTTTTAACTCACTTAATCCCGCTGGAATAATCACCTCTTGGCTTGTAAAATAATAAGCCGCCGGATGGTCACTATCATTTTTTTCATAAAGGGGAAAATAAGGAATCTCTTGCATTTGTATTGACGCATCCCTAGCTTTTTGCTTTTGCACATCAATATCTGAGTCCAAAACAGATTTCTCTATCTTAATCCCAATGCGTTCCATCTGCTTTACAGTCAGATATGCCTCTCTTACTACCAATATAATCACTCTCCTTCCACATAGGAATGATATATTTTATCTTCTTTTCCATCCCGCAATCCATGAAGCCATACGCGCGCCACATTCTCGCACATTCCCCCCTTGCCGCCAATATCAATGTATAGTTCTTCATTAAAAGGATTTCCTTTCTCAACACTGATTCTGAAAAGCCCCTTTTCTTCAAAATATTCACTCCCAAAAGAAAACACCTCTGCCAACAGCTGATCTGAAATATGAAGTGCTTCTTCCATAGTCCTGTCAGACATCTGCTCGCTATTGTTTTTAATAAGGCTCTCGATCGCCAGATAGAAACCAATAGGAAATGAACTCTTTAAGGCTCTGCATAGAAAGCTGTCAAAGTCATCTATAGGCACCCATTCAATAACTTTCTGTGGAAGCTCGTCCTTTTTCTCCATTATGGCATCATAGGCATCATACAGCCGCATAAGTTTTGGCATCTTTTGTATTTTATTTTTATATTGCTGGTTTTGCGAACCAATCGCATCAGCTTTTTCCCTACTTTCAAGCAATTCTTTTTCCAGACTTTCTGCATCGCTTTCTTTTTTATCTAAGGTATCCTTTAATTTATTCAGTTTCTCTTGCAGTGTCCTTCCTCTTTCTTTTTCTGTCTCAAGATCCGTCTCGCACTGTTCTAATTCTCTCCTTGCTTTATCTCTGTCCCGCTCACATATCTCCCGAATCTGTTTAATTCCCTCTTTCAGGGTCTGATAATCTTCTTGGCTGGGAAGCCGTTCTATCTGGTTTCGTAAGTTTCCGTTTTCCGTGTCGGCTTCATACAGCCTTTTTTCAAGACTCTCCAGCAGTTCATACATTATCCCCACTACTTGTTTTGTCGTTAATGCGTTTTCTTTCCCTTGCAAAATACCATTAGTTTTTCCTATTTTTTCAAACATCATTTTTCTCATTTCTGCGCTGCTTTATCGCGCATTTCAAGTTTGTGGATGC